>JBJMGO010000022.1:0-17028 GCA_045807825.1 Pyrinomonadaceae bacterium
CACCACGAAAATACACCAAAAGACACTAACAAGAGGAAGCTCTTTTTGTGTCCTTTCGTGCATTTTCGTGGTTACTTGCTTGTACACTACATACATGAAAACAGCGTTTTTGTTTTCTTGCCTCCTCGCTCTCGCGCTCAATTCCATAGCACAAACGGCGTGGAAGGCCGATCTGGATTCCCGCGTGCGTTTTTACGACACGACAGACTTCGGGATCGTACTTGCGGGTACGGATAAGAGCCTTTATGCGCTCGATGGACGCACGGGTGAGCGGATCTGGCGGCGATCCACCGGAAAGGTTGGCGAAACGGCGGTTACGCAGGTGCCGAATACGGACATCGTGCTTTTTACCCGCGATCTTGGGAGCAGATCACGTCTTGAGGCCGTTGACGTGCTCACCGGTACACGCATCTGGCAGAGCGATAAGGTGAAGGGCGACGTGATGCAGCTCGCACTCGATCCTGAGCTCGATGTACTCGCCGTTGTGCTGGCGAAGGACGCCCGCGGCAAGGCCGGCGAGAACATAAAACGTAAACCGACAATTCACGTCCTGCAGCTCTCCACCGGCGACGAACTTTGGAAGCGCGATCTCGATGGCGACATCGAGATGATGCCGTCGCGGTTCGACTCCGACGCCGATGTTGATTTTACGCTCGAAAACTACCGCGCACCGCTGATCCTCGATGGGCGGCTGTGGCTGTTTTACGAGGGCTCGACCTCTTACGACACCCGCACCGGAAAGGAAAAGGAACGGGAAAAATTTAAGATCAACGAGAGCGGCCTCGCCCTCACCGAGGCCGATCCCGTGTGGGACGATGAACACATTTTCGTCTCCGGCCGCGGCCAGATCCGCAGCATAGATCGCCGCTCCGGTCGCGAGGATTGGAAGGCAAGTGACGTCGGCAACTGTGCCGAGATGGTGCTCGTCAACGAGATCCTTTACGTCCGGACCGGTGGGCGGTTCACGCGGTTGAACGATGGCGAGCTTGAGGACAAAGGGCCGTTCGGCGTTGCGGCGATAGACGCTGTCTCCGGCAAAACGCTCTGGCGTTACAAAGGTGCTGACAAGGGCCTGACAAATTTTGCATTCGTCGATCCCGGCACCGTCGTCGTTGCCGATCGTGACGAGCTGATCACGATAGATGCCGGCACGGGCAAGCGCGTTACGAGCCGCAGGCACAAGATCGCTGACGCTCAATTTGTCGTCGTGAACGAAAGCGGGCAGGCTGTGGTGGGCGGCAAGAATGAATTAGCTGCGTTCTCGCCCCGCACCGCAAAGGAGCCGGAATTCTGGCGTGTCCGCCACACTCCTCCGGGTCGTGGTTTGCTGCGAACCGTTGCGGGTATCGGCTTGCGAGCCGCGGCGATCTACTTTCGCTACGGCGGTTTCGCCACGTCGGCACTCGGAATTGTAAGAGGTGGCGCGAGTCTCGCGAGTGCGGCAAATTCATTCCGTGTCTCGGGACTCCGGTCCCATCTCGGCAGCATCGATCTTTCGTCGCTCGCGAGCGACACTGCGCGGGGATTTGTCACGCGACGGCTCTACTCTTACGGCTCGCTTACTCGCGATACCTCGCTTGCGAGCAAGCTATCGGGTCTCGACGTGACGCCAGGCAGCCTTGCCAGTCGAGCAGCCGCAAGTGTGGCTCCCTCAAGAGACGACCTCCAGGAGAGCATTCTCGATAGACTCGATCCGGCGCGGCAGATGGACAGGTTGAGCGATTTCCTCCTACGCCGCAGACGTCTCGCGGAGCTCAGATCCAACACGATGTACTTTTACACCGACCTGCCTCGTGGTGGCCACGGTCTTATCGGCACAAACGTACACACGGGACGCGATGAGCGGTTTGTGAATGTCGGTGATCCCGATCCGCGATTCGTCGTCGATGACCAAGCCGGTCTCCTCTACTCGGCCGATGGCGATAAGCTCAGGGCGTATCCGGTGCGTTAGGGCTAAAGATCGCACATCTTATGGCATCAGATCGAGGTGACTGATATCATCCGTGAGCCCGATAATACGCGTGATCGTACCGATGTTTTTGGCAGAGGCGATAAATACACAACTCTGTCCCGCAGTTAAACCCGAAAAGGAAAAGTATCCAAAGGCGTTGGTCCTGACCCGCCGAGTTTGTCCCGCACCGTCTACTACCGAAACGATCGCGCCCACAACTCCGCGGCCGCCTGCATTCCGCACTCTGCCTGAGACATTCACCAATGCGGCGGTCGGGGCCACGCTCAGCTTCGCGATAAAGCCATCTGAGCCTCCAGCATTCGTAAGAACGCCGCTTCCGAGATCTATCGTTGGCGAAGCAAATGTTCCCGCAAGGAATGGGTGAGCAGGGCTGTCCACCGCTATGGCCGCGACGCTGCCCGTGCTGAATCCGCGAGACCACTGATATGCTCCGCTGCTGCCCACGTAAGCCGCGACGACGACGCCAGCACTCGTCACCCCTCCTCCAAAATTCGAGGAGCCTTGAACAGTCCCGGTTAAAAATGGGTTTCCGAAGGCGTCGAGCGCGACACCTGTACCGCTGGAGCAATCTGTTGGGCCACTTCCCCCAAAGGCACGGGACCAGGCGTGAGTGTCTCCGTAATATTTAACAAGAAAAGCGCTGCAGCCGCCGGAATTATTCAACAGCGCACCCCCAAAACCTACTTGAGGACTACCGAAGCTCCCAGTAAAGAAGACCCCGCCATTGTTATCCACGGCAACCGAGTTTCCGATCTCGTGACCCAATCCCCACGCATCGGACCAAAGGTATGAACCGTCGGCTCCAGCAAACTTAACCAGATAAGCGTCCGTGCCTCCGCCCGGCGGGGTAGTCCATCCCGGGGTTCCTGCTCCGAAGTTCAGGCCCCCGTGGAATCCGCCGATGATATATACGGCATTTGTCACCGGTTGGATCGCTATTCCGTTCGTGGAAGCGCTAGGGCTTGCGATCATAGTTCTGGACCAGAGGATCGCGCCGGTAAGCCCATCATACTTCTGGATAGCAGGGGGTACTGAACCCCACGTGATCACTGGATTTCCATTCCCGTCTACGGCGACCAATACTTTGATCGCAACGCTGGTAAAATCTCCTATGTTACGGAGCCAGATCTGTGATCCATCCGCTCCAGAAATTTTCATCAGGATAACGCCCGGGCCACCAGCGGTGTTGGAGCCCGTGACAAATATATTACCGCTCGTATCCACCGCAACCCCCGACCCAAAATCGTTCGACGGGGCGAGGTAGTGATTTGACCACATGTGAGCACCGGTCGCGCCGGAATACTTCGCAACGAAGATATCCGAGCCGCCAAAACTCGTTACCGGGCCGCCACCGAAATCGACTGTTCCGGCGAAAGTGCCTACGACGAATACGTCCCCAATCGGATCGATGGCGAGACCATTCGCCGAATCAGCCCCTGGACCACCCAACTGTCTTGACCACGCCTCCGCACTTGTAAGCTGCTGCGAGTAGCTTGCAACGCAGCAAATCAGTACCAGCCCCAGTATTATCGGCACCAAATCAAAGCCCCTTGATCTCATCATTTCACCTATGGGAGCTGACGGCAGCTCTTCGACTGAATATTCGGCAACTACCTTCGGATTATACGCTCGATAACAACGGGCATCGATCTAAATGCAGGGACATAGTATAACTGTTGCATAGATAAAATAATGCTTGACAGATGCAACACCCCATTGTATGCTTCATCATGACGATCGCTTTAGGGCGATTCGTCTCGACGCAATTTACACGAGAGAGGCAAAACGATGCACACGCACCTTCCCGCACATCCACCGTAGATCACCTCCATCACTTTCTCGCCAAGCGGTCCTTGGATGGACCGCAGGCATAACTGTCGCCGTTGCGCTGAGCACCGGCGGGACGGTCTTCGTGTATATGAATATCGGTGTTTCTCAGGAGTGATCCAAAATTAAAAATGCGGTTGCGATACGCAGCCGGTCGAAGCACTGGCTCTTTGGCAACTCAACAGTTCTCGTCAATAAAAAGAAAGGCCGCGATATTCCGCGGCCATGGGTTGTGAGCCCGAATAATAAGCATCAATGATCATCGACTGTATCGGTTCAGCCTGGCGACCCTTTCCTGGTACTCCTGCTGGTCCTTCATCAGCTTTTCCTGCTCGCGTGCGTCGATGTAGCCATCCTTCGAGTATTTCTCACGATCTTTGGCTAGTTTCTTACGGGCGTCGGAGACATCCTTTTGAAGGTAGTAGCGTTCGTACTGTTCCCGATACACGGGATCGTAGTAGTACGGATCATTCCAGTAGCTGCCGTAGCCCCAGCTTGGACCCCATCCGAATCCCCAGTAGGGTCTTACGACGACGGGCCTGTAGACACGATAGTAATGCCGCTGAGCAGACGCACTCACGACCGCGGCACTCAACATCAGAAACAATGAAAAGAATAGAATTGCAATTCGTTATACCCCATGATATTTACCTCCAGGTCGAGTTTCTCTCCTCGACCTAAACGCGGGGTTGGCATTACAATTAACGAGAATTGGTGCAGCCAAACCCGTGTATTTAAAGGATGAAAGCGCAAAATAATGCGTTGTCAGCGGTTTTTTGTCCCTTTTCTTGATAGGTATTGATATGAAACTCAGATCTCTCGTCGCCCTCCTTATCGCCCTTGGATGTGCCGTTGCGGTCATTGCACAAAAGCCCCAAAAGCCGAATCCGCAGATCCAAAAGATGATGAAGGAGGTCTCCGCCAAGAATATCGAGGCGACGATCCTCAAGCTGGTCTCCTTTGGGACCCGGAACACGCTCTCGTCGCAGACGGACCCGAACCGCGGGATCGGTGCGGCACGTGATTGGATCTACGGCCAGTTTCAGGCGATCAGCAAGGACTGCGGCGGGTGCCTGGACGTAGAAAAGCAGACCTTTGTGCAGCCAAAGGGGAATCGCGTTCCGGAGCCGACGACGTTGACCAACGTCTACGCCATTCTCAAAGGTACGTCCGATCCGGACCGTATCTATGTCGTCTCGGCGCACTACGACTCGATGTGCAACCTCGACGCGACGGACGCGAAGTGTGACGCCCCGGGTGCGAATGACGACGGCTCGGGAACGGCCGCATCGATCGAGCTGGCGCGTGTGATGTCAAAGTACAAATTTGACGCGACGATCATCTTTATGACCGTGCCGGGCGAGGAGCAGGGGCTCGACGGCTCGACGTATTTTGCAAAGGACGCTGCCGCTAAAAAGATGAATATCGAGGCGATGCTCGACAACGACATCATCGGCGGCGTCACGAGCTATAAGAATGCTCCTGACCGCCAGACGATCCGCGTCTTTAGCGAGGGCGTCCCGTCAAACGAGACTCCGCAGGAGGCGAATTCACGCCGCAGCGTCGGCGGCGAAAACGATTCGCAGTCGCGCCAGCTCGCGCGTTATGTGAAGGAAATGGCGGACATCTACTCGCCAAAGTTCAAGGCGGTGATGATCTATCGACGCGACCGCTATGGACGCGGCGGCGATCACATCCCGTTCCTCGAGAACGGCTTTGCGGCGGTGCGTTTTACCGAGCCGCATGAGGACTACACACACCAGCACCAGAGCGTGAAGATGGTCGACGGCAAGCAATACGGGGACCTGCCGGAGTTCGTCGATTACGATTACGTCGCGAACGCGACCCGCATAAACCTGATCGGCCTGGCAAATCTCGCTCTTGCTCCCGCCAAGCCAAAGAACGTAACCATTCTCACAGGCCGGTTGACGAATGACACCGACCTCAAATGGGACGCGAACAAAGACGCCGATCTCGTGGGCTACGAGGTCGTCTGGCGCGACACCACCTCGCCCGCCTGGACAAACTCCGCCTTTGTCGGCAACGTCACGAGCTATACCGCAAAAGAGATGTCAAAGGACAATTATTTCTTCGGCGTGCGTGCCGTCGATAAGGACGGGAATAAAAGTCCGGTAGTTTACCCGCGGCCTGGCCGGTAGTCCTTACAAGTATGGACGTAAAGATTTCCAAAGGTCGCGAAAGCTGCGCTAGCCCTTTGAAAGGCAGCCTCTGGAACATATAATTCTAGCTCGCAGTAAAGACCAGCCCAGAGAGTGTTTCCCCGTTCCCTCTCGTAGTTTTTCGGCGAGATCCTATTGTAAGTTGCAGGGTTCACCATGATCTATAGACGCTTTTTTGTCGCCGTTATTACCTACTCTCTGCTCGTACTGCCCATGGGGACTCGGGTTGCGAGGGTTCAGGCCCAGGATTTCCCGTCCTTCCCGGCTGTCTCGAGTACTCTCGTCATCAGCCAATTTGAAGCGGGCGTCTCCGCCTCCAATCTGAATGAGGAATTCGTCGAGATCCACAACGTAAGTGGCTCAACGGTAGATCTGAATGGGTACCGCGTTGTATATCGTTCTTCAACGGCGAGTTCGGACTCAGGCACGCTGGCGACCTGGACCACGACAACACCGCTGGCGGCTGGAGCATATTACCTGATCGGCTCCGACGTTTACGGAACTAACCATCCCGGCAGCGCAAATATCACCTACAGCACCTCTGGGCTCTCGACCAGCGGCTCGAACGGCGGATTGGCGATCAGACTGGGTGCCGCAAACACTGGAACAGTAATAGACGCTCTCGGATGGGGAGCGAGTGCTACGAATGCTCTGTTCGAGGGAACACGAGCAGGTGCACCGGGTAACACTGGCAGCAGTCTCGCCCGCTTGGGAAACGGGTGTCAGGACACGGATAACAACGCGAGCGATTTTTCACTACTGACGCCTGCAGCACCTCGGAATACTTCTTCAGCACCCTTTTCCTGCGGTGCTCCTCTGCCGTCAAACCCAACAGGAGCCGGCGCCGCAAATCCGAACAATCCAAACCCGAATACGACCATTTTATTTACCGTCAATGTGACACCTGGAGCCAACCCGACCAGTACCGGGATAGCCGTCGTGGCGGACCTCTCGAGCATCGGCGGCTCGGCCACGCAGGGCTTTTTTGACGACGGAACCAATGGCGATGTGACACCCGGTGACAATGTCTTCAGCTTTGCAACCAATGCCGGAACCTCGGGTGGGATAAAGACGGTCAATTTCACGGTCGCTGATGCTCAAGACCGGCAGTCGAACGGCAGCTTCCAGTTCACCGTTCAGGCGCCCTCAAACCCGAGCGGTACGGGCAGTGCGAATCCGAACACTGTCTTTCCAGGCGGCTCGACAACACTCACGTTCGCAGTAACCCCCGGCACGCCTGCCCCGAGCAGCGGCTTCACCGTAACGGCAAACCTGTCGAGTATCGGCGGGAGCAGCTCTCAAGCATTTACGGACTCAGGCGACGCCGTGACGTTTACGTTCCCGACCAGTGTCGTCGCGGGCACATCTCCGGGGCTCAAGAACCTTCCGATAACAATCACGGATACTCAAGGAAAGACGGGAGCGGGCAACATTCAGCTAACGGTGGCAAGTAACTCCGATCCAGCACCGCATACGCCTGGCGAGCACGAGGTAATGGGCAATCCAACTGCCGCTGGATCGAGCGATCCAAACGATTGGTTGATCGAACGTAATCAGTACATTGTCTCCTACAACTGCGGCAAGGGTATTCCCAACTGGGTCGAATGGCACCTCGATACGAGCTGGCTTGGCTCGGCCTCACGTACCGACAACTACCGTGCTCAGACCGACATTCCATTGCCACAGAACTGCTATCAGGTCCAGGGCAGCGATTACTCTGGTAACACGAGCAACGGCGGGTTTGACCGTGGCCACGATTGCCCATCGGGAGACAGGACGAACGACGCCGTGCCGGATAACGACGCTACGTTCATCATGACCAACTTCATCCCGCAGGCGCCGAATAATAACCAGCAGACCTGGGGAAACATGGAGAACTACATTCGTAGTCTCGCAACGAGCGGCAATGAGGTTTACACCTGGATGGGCAATGCCGGTCAAGGCGGCGTTGGGTTGAATGGATTTGCGACAACTGTAGCCAATGGACGCGTAGTGGTGCCCGCGTACGTGTGGCGTGTGGTGATGGTGCTGCCAGTTGGAGCCAGCGACCTATCCCGCGTCGACACGAACACACGCGTTTTTGCGGTGCTCACTCCGAACGTACAAGGGCTCAACCAAAACTGGCAGACATGGATCTGTCCTGTTTCCAAGATCGAGCAGTTGACGGGAATGACCTTCTTCCCTAATGTCCCGCCAGCGACGGCGGCCGTGCTGAAGCAAAAGGTCGATCCGCTCCTGGCAGCGCAGACGGTAGCCTCAGGCTCCGTAACAAACCTCACCTTGACGTATCCAGAGACCTACATGACCGGTAATGTCACGGTGACAGGAACTCTGGCTCTCGGCCCTGAGACGCTGAACACGACGAACGCGGCAGGCAACACTAACTACACCGTCACGCTGGCCCCGGGAGCGACGGTGACCCGCATGAACAGCGGCATGGTGACGGGCAACCTGGAGAAGCAATTTAGCAGCGTCCCCGCACAACCGGTTCCATTCGAGGTCGGAACTTTGAACGGGTATTCTCCCGTAACGGCAAGTCTTACAGCACTTGGCACAAATCCATCCAGTCTTGCTGTCAAAGCCGTGCAGGCGCCTCAGCCGAACGCCAATCCACAGAGTACTGCGCTCAAGCGTTATTGGACACTGACTGAAACCGGCGACCTAACCGCAAATCTCACGTTCAGTTATTTGGACGCGGACATTCCCTCGGGGACAGCCGAAAGCAGCCTGAAGCTGAATAAGTACGAGGGCTTCTTTACTCAGTGGCCGGCGACGCAGGACACGACGGCGAATACTGTCACCACTACGACGCCGGTGAGCCAGTTCTCGGATTGGACGCTGTTGCCGCCGCTTGGTACAACCGCCGCGGCGATAACGATGTCCGGACGTGTGCTGGACAGGTCGGGAGCGGGTGTCAGGAATGCCCGCGTCATCCTGGAGGATCCGAGTGGAAATACGCGCAGCGTTCTGACAAATGCGTTCGGATATTATGCGTTCCAGGACCTGGACAGCGGCTCGACATTCGTCGCGACCGTCAGTGCTCGCGGGATCGTGTATCAACAGCGGCTCGTGCAGGCTTTCGATACGTTGGCGAATATAGACTTTTCGCCGCAATAAGGGCGATAACTGCATCTAACTCGCGGCGCGTGTCGCCTTGTCATTTATGGAAAAGAGATCTTTCCTGCCCCGCAAACTACTTGTTGCTGCGGGGCTTTTATTTGTCTTTGGATCTGCGACATTCGCGCAAAAGGAACTGTCCATCTCTCAGGTGCAGGGCGATAAGGCAAAGTCGCCTTACGAGGGTCAGCAGGTTCGCGTCCGCGGCATCGTTACGGCTCGAACTCGTAACGGCATCTTTATCCAGACGCCGGATGACAAGGTCGATGGCGACCCCGCGACGAGTGAGGGTATCTATGTCTTTCTCGGGCAGAATGCGTCCTATAGCGGCGACATTGGTGATCTCGTTGAGGCTAGCGGTATAGTGCAGGAATATATTCCCCGCTCCGAGGTATATGGTTTTACCATCACGGAACTCGGTCGGGCTGACGCCAAAAAGATCTCATCGAAAAACCCGCTGCCCGCTCCGATCCTGCTCAGCGCCAACGACCTCGTTCCAAGTAAGCTCGATACGCTTGAGCGGTATGAGGGAATGCGGGTGCGCGTCGATGCACTGACGGTGACGGGGCCGACGGGCGGACGTGCGGACGAGAAGAATTGGGTTACCACATCGGACGGTGTCTTTTTTGGAACCCTGCCAGGGGTACCGCGGCCGATCCGCGAGGCAGGTGCTGACATCTTTGTCGCGGTCGGCTCGAAATTACCGAATACAGTCTCTTGGTTTGACACGAATCCAGAAATGCTCCGTGTGGACAGTGACGCCCTCGGCGGTAAGCCGCTCGACGTAACCGCCGGTGCGACGGTCAAAAATCTCGTCGGCGTCATGGATTATGGCTATCGTCAGTACACGCTGCTTGTCGCTCCCACCACGCCGCCGACTGTCGAAGGGATGAAGGCATTCACGCCGGTTTCCGCCGCAGGGGAGCGCGAGATGACGATAGGATCATTCAATATCGAGAACTTTTTTGACGATGAGAAAAACTCCGATAACGTGGAGAAGGAGACGATCCTTTCACACGAGTACTTTCAAAAGCGGCTGAACAAGGCTTCGCTCGCGATACGCAAAGTTCTGGCGATGCCCGACGTGCTCGGCGTAGAGGAAGTCGAGAATATCAAGGTCCTCAAGAAGCTCGCGGCAAGGATCAATGCTGATGCCGTCACCTCTGGCCTGGCGGATCCAAAATACGAGGCGTATCTGGAGGAGGGGAATGACGTTCGTGGGATCGACTCCGGATTCCTCGTCAAATCCACCAAGGTGAAGGTGCTTGAGACCAAGCAGCTTGCCAAGGACGATACCCTTGATCTTGAGGGCCGGAAAGACGACAAGCTCTTTGACCGGCCGCCCTTTATGATCCGTGTGCAGGCGATCGATACGAAGTCGGCCGAACCTCTAACCGTGACTGCGATCGTTAACCACCTAAAATCCTACCTTGGTATCGATAATGAAAAGGACGGGCCCCGCGTGCGAGACAAGCGTAAACAAGAGGCCGAGTGGCTGGCGAACTTCGTCGCCGAGCGTGCAAAGTCGAATCCTGATGAGCGCGTGCTGCTATGCGGTGACTTCAACGCGTTCCTTTTCAACGACGGCTATAACGACCTTATTGGCACACTTAAGGGCAAGCCGGATCAGCGCGTAACAAACCCTTCAAAGACGTATGCGACCGGTCTCTACGATCTCGCAGATTTCATCGCCGCGCCAGCTAGGTTTAGCTACGTTCACGATGGATCAATGCAGGTGCTCGATCACATCCTTGTGAATAAGAAGCTCAGCACGAGTCTTCTCAAGTTTGGTTACGCCCGACTTGATGCGGATTTTCCCGTGGCTTGGCAGGATGACGATTCGCGGCCTGAACGCCTGTCGGACCACGATGCGCCGGTCGCATTTTTTAGCCTCGATCCGGCCAAGCCGACAGCGGCTGCGACGCCTAAACCCTAGTTCTCAAGGATCACCTCGGCGATCGCATGCTCGGTGGTGTGAGAGATCGATAGATGAATGCGGGCCGCACCGAGCTCCTCCAGGAGCCGTGCGGCCTCGCCTGTGACATTCAGCGACGGTACGCCCTCGGCATCGTTAACGATCTCGATGTCATGCCAGGTGATCTTGCCTCGCCAGCCGGTCTTTAGGGCCTTTAGAAACGCTTCCTTTGCCGCAAATCTCGCAGCGTATGACTGCGCCGCCGCGGCTCCCTTTGCATCGCAATATTCCTGCTCTAGCAAGGTGAAGACGCGCTCACGAAATCGCGGCGTTCTCGCGAGCGTATCGCGGATGCGATAGACTTCGGCTATGTCGATGCCTATGGAGAGGATCATGGAACAGTCATCAGCGGTCAGCTCTCAGCCGTCAGCAGATGAAACGATTCTAAGTGATGCCGGGTTTTATTGGCGAGAACGAGAGGCAGTAAAAGTGCTCGTCTCAGGAGCACTTGAGGGCGCGGGATTCGTTAACGGCTTCTCCACACGTGTGGGCGGTGTGTCACCTTTTCCCGAATGCAGCCTCAATCTGGCGGGATTTAAGGATGACGTTCGTGAGAACATTTACGAGAACCGGCGACGATTTCTCGCCGCTTTGGGCACTGACCGCGCTCTTGCCCTCGCGTTCCAGGTCCACGGCGACAACATTCTCAAAGTCGATTCCCCGCGGGACGCGACGGACTCCGACATAGAGGCCGACGCTGTGATATCTGATGCGGAGCACGTGCTCGCCGGCGTGAAGACCGCCGACTGTGTGCCTGTGCTCCTTGCGGATCCGTCGACACGTGCCTTCGCCGCGATACACGCCGGCTGGCGAGGGACCGTACAATCGATCGTTGCAAAAGCTGTTGCAGAGATGCAGGGGGCCTATGGAGCTGATCCGCAAAATATGATCGCCGCCATCGGCCCGGCCGCCTCATGCAGGATGTACGAGGTCGGGCAGGATGTGATCGATCAGTTTGCTGAGAACCTCGGCGGCAGCCAGCAATACTTTATACGGACGAGAAATGGCCACGCGTTCGTCGACCTTCACAACGCCAACCGCGACCAACTCATCAAAGCTCAAGTTCGTCCCGAAAACATCTACGTGGCACCGTTGTGTACGATGGAGAGGTCGGACCTCTTTTTCTCCTACCGCCGCGAAAAGCAGGATTTTGGCCGCACGGGTCGTTTGCTTTCGGTGATCGGTCGGCGATAAGGCAATAAGTTTCTCTTCATGATCCGTCAGTTTCGGAGCCTCGTTGTCATCGCAGCCTCGCTGTGGGCTTTTAGCTCGCTTGCGCTCGCCGGGGAATGGACCAGCCTCAAGACAGAACACTTCACCATCGTTGGGAGTGCAACTCAGAGCGAGCTTCGTAAGATCGCGGCGCGGCTCGGACTCTCGCGTGCCGCCATTAGCGTGCTCATGCCGACCCTCAAGCTCGATGCCGGGCACCGGCTCTCGGTGATCGTCTTCGCAGATCCCGCAGAATACCGCACCTACAAACCTAAGCGGACGGATGGAACGATCGATGACGCGGTTGCCGGGTACTACCTGCACGGGGACGGCAGTGACTTTATAGCCGTTAAGGTGGACGACGGTTTGGAGACGGTTTCACACGAGTACTTTCATTACGTCCTACGCTCGAATGTTCCCGCCACGAGCAAAATTCCGCCCTGGATCGATGAGGGTCTTGCTCAGTATTTTGAGTCAATAGAGGCCGCGCCCGATGGGTCGGTTCGACTTGGCTCGGAGCCGCGTAACCGTATTGCAGACTTGAAACGCCATAGTTTTTCGCCACCAAACGACCTGTTTAGTGCGGAGCCGGCGGCGTTAAAAGGAACGGACGACCAAAGGTCACTCTTCTATGCTTGGTCATGGGCGGCCGTAGAGTATCTCGAACAGTTGCCCAATGCGGAGCAGAAGACGCGCGAACTGATCTCCGCCGTCGCTAAGGGTGAGGAGGCGGCCGCTATCCGAGATGGGGTGTTTGGCAGTGACAATGGCGTGCTGTTTTCCCGGATCGCCGCTGTTATCAGCAGACCGAGCCTACCTTTAAAGACGCAGCCTATCAACTTGCCGATCTCATCGGAGGCCGTTGCTACACAATTGTCGCGAAGCGCTTCTGAGACGCTCTTGGCCAATCTCCTGGAGCATCTCGGACGTGCTTCCGAAGCGGAGGACCGCCTGAGAAAAATTCTCGCATCCGGTGATGCTCCTGCAAGGGCCCATGCGATCCTCGGCTCCATACTGGCGAGGGGCGGCAGTTATCATCAGGCGGAGAAGGAACTCGATACCGCAATCGCCATGGGCGACGCTGATCCGACGACGTATTTTTTTCATGCGTTTGCAATAAGTAAGGCGGGCTCCGGCGTCACCGAGCTAGACGAGACAGTTGCAAACGCTGCTCGGGCATCTCTGCAACGGGCAATTGCACAGGGACCGGAGCTTGCACAGGCATATCAGCTACTGGCAATTCTCGACATCGAAAGAGGCAGCAATATCGGGGAAGCCGAATCAATGCTCGAGAAGGCGTTAACTCTTAGACCTAACGACGAGTCGTTAGAGATGCTCCTCGGGCGAGCTTTACTGCTCCGTGAGAGATATCGGGACGCGTCCAGCATCGCAGAAAAGCTCGTGCATTCCTCCGACGCCGCCATCCGCTCACAGGCGAACGACATCATCGGGGCGGCGATGGAATACAAGGATGTTGGCTCGTTGATCATCCTGCGACCGAATGTAAAGGTGCCGTGGGACCAGCCCTACGTTTTTCTCAAACGATCGTGGCTGACCGAGGCTGATGTTGCCGTGATCGATGCGGATCGCGATGTTCACAACATGAATGCGCTGCTAGGCCCGTCGCGCGAAAACGAGCTAAGGGTGCTCGGCAGCATCGATCAGGTAAAGTGCACTGAAGGGCGTGTGTTCTACTCCGCGACCGTGGACGGCAAGAGGCAGGTCTTTACGAGCAGCAACTTTGAATCCGTGCGGCTATCCGTACTTTTGGAGGGCTCTCACTCCTACAAGCTCGACTGTGGAGTGAACCTGTCCAATGCTCGAACGGTGATCACCTATAAACAGCCAGCGGGCGGTGGCTCGATCCCGCAGTTGCGAGCTCTAGCGTTCGTACCAAACGAATTTCGTCTGCAGAGTCTTCAGGACGTTGTTGGTTTTAGAACTGTGGTTGTGGAGGACGACCGGCTGCGAAGGCTGCGGGACAGCACCGTTGAGCATCTGCCCGACCTCGGTACTGAGCCTCGTCTGGCGGCGATCGCAACCTCCCTCGGCGGTGTTCCGTTAGGACAAAGGCGTGTGATGTCCACTATTCGTCACGTTGACTGTGGGACGAACTCAATCGCGCTGACGCTGGACGTCGATGGAGCGACCGTAAGGGTAACTTCAGAGGACCCAAAGTCGGTTAAGGTGCGATGGTTTACCGTCGAGAATACGGAGGAGCCGCTCGCGTGCGGGGCGGATACTGCAGCGGCGAATGTCCTGGTCTCGTACGTGCCGGACAGCGGAGCCTCAGGCGGTGATCTCAAGGAGATCGACTTTGTCCCAAGCGGATCTACTTTGGACCGGAAGTAACTCTACTGGACGTTGGCAGTTAGTGTCACTGATTTGGTCTTTGGTGCGTAGCAGACCTCCTCGGTGCACGCCTGATACCTTACCGACGCTTGTACCCGGACCGTCTTCCCCTGGTAATTCGACGGCACCGTCACGATAAATGTGAAAGGCACCTTTCCCTCGTAGACGTTGATCGGCGTCTCAGAGAAGCCAAACTTCCTGTTGCGGCCCCGCGGGTACGTGACGCGGCCCACCTTCACACCACGCCCCGCTGACGCGCTTACCACTGTCGGGATCTGATACTCGTTACCCGGACGGTTTGAATTCGCATGCACGCCGCCCGGCAGGCTGAGGTAAACGGTCGCACGCGTGGGGGTGCCTTTCTTGACCGTGCCAAGGGATCCGGAGACGGATTGGGCATTCGAGATAGATGCCGCAGCAAAGACTATGGCGGCGACGATGCTCGCCCGCATGATGTGTCTGATCATATTATTTGAGCTCAAAGCTATCGACCATCGAGTCAATGCCCCGGCGAAACTCAGGCGTCGCATCGACGAGAGCCTTTACCGAAAAAGTATAAACGCTGCCGTCGCCTTGGGCGAATTTTAGCCATTGCCGGCGGTCATTCTCGTCCTCAGTTACCCTGGATTGGATGACGCGATAATGTCGCTCGTTGACCACCTCCCGAACGTCGTCGGCGATAGCCATTCCCTCGGTGGTACGCGTCGCAATCTCATCGATCGTGCCATTCGATCTCTCGATCGATGCTGTGCCGAGGCGGATATTCTCAAGTGGCGAGGCGCCGAAATCCTTCGAGTACCCTTCGAATAGGTAAGGCTCACGAGGCTCGACGACGCTCAGCCAGCCGTCAGGCTTTTTGAGTATGAACTCATCTGTCTCAATGGTCTCGGGCTCAAAGGCAGCGGCGGCGTTCCGCTTGATCCGTGTGGAGGCCCACACCATTAGCGCGACGAGAAAGATGCCGGCAATGAGGATCTCCATATCAGGTAAGAGGAATGCTCTCGCGCTTTGTCCTGGTGCGCGTCAAACGGCTAAAGCCGTCACTCTTGCCTTTGGCATCGTTCGCGGCAAGCTGGCCGCACGCCGCGAAGATGTCACGTCCACGCGGGGTGCGAATGTATGCGTCCACCTCCCTTGATTCGAGCGTCCGCTTGAATGCAAGGATGCTGTCGGCCGTCGAGGCGTGATAGTTGAGCTCGGCCGCCCCGTTGTGCGGGATCAGATTGATCTTTGCTCGGCTCAGTTCATACCGGTCGAGAAGGTCGGCGAGGGCGTTAGCATCCGCCTCCGAGTCGTTGACGCCGCCAAGCATTACGTATTCAAACGTGAACCGCTCGCCGCGTTTAAGTGACTTCTGAAAGGTTTTTGCCGCCGTCATCAGCTCGTCCAGGTCCCACTTTTTATTGATTGGCATTAGCCGGTCGCGAAGTTCGTCCGTGGCACCGGTTAGCGAGATCGCGAGATGAGGCCGGGCGTCGAGCTTTGCAAGATCGTAGATGCGCGGCACTATGCCTGCAGTCGAGACCGTGACGCGATTCGGAACGATGTGGAGCCCGTCTTCGTCGGACATGATACTGAGAGCGGCGATCAGGTTTTCAAAGTTTAGGAACGGCTCGCCGGCACCCATGCCAACGAGATTCGTGCCGTGCGGCGTCTCGACGCCCACGCCGTAGACGTCATTGAGGACGATGATGATCTGCTCAACTATCTCTCCGACCGTCATGTTCCGGAGCAGGCCAAGCTTTGCGGTAAGACAAAAGTCACATTTGAGCGGGCAGCCGGATTGTGAAGAGAAGCAGATGGTGTCGCGTCCGTCGGTGGGAATGTACACGGTCTCTACGGGATGACCCTCGGTAGTTTTCATCAGGTAGCGCCGCGTGCCGTCATTCGAGACGTACTGCTGATCGACTGTGAGGCGAGACAGGTCAGCAACTTCCGCGAGCTTTGTCCTGAATGCCTTTGGCAGATCGGTGATCTCGTCAAAGGATCGGAGCCGGCGTTCGTGGATGGCCTTAAAGAGCTGGCCGGCGCGATAACGCGGCTCGCCGATTCCGGTGACGAGCTCGACCAGCTCCGGCTTTGACAGCCCTGTTATGTGCAGTTTGTCGTCCACTCGATGTTAGATGCGGCGCTTATAAAGGCCATTCGCCCGAAAATGCATATTTTGCGGTGCCGGTGATCACGATCTTGTCATCCTGGCGCCAGGTGATGTCGGTAGTACCGCCGGGCGAATGGACGCGCACGTCGCGGCTCGTCTTTAACAGGAAAGAGCTGAGCACCGCCGCGCCGGTGGCGCAGGTGCCTGAAGCTGCCGTCTCTCCGGCACCTCGTTCCCAGATGCGGATGTCGATGTTTTCGCGGTCGCGTACAGTGACAAAGACGACGTTCGTTCG
>JBJMGO010000023.1:0-4535 GCA_045807825.1 Pyrinomonadaceae bacterium
CGGCCGCTAGGCTAAGCACGCCTGCGTAGGTGGGGAAGGAAAGGGGCACGTTAGCGAGTTGATCGACCTTCATTCCGGCAGCCATCGCGATCGCCGCTATCTGCGTAAGGTCGATCGCCCGTTCACCAACCACGTGACATCCGAGAATTGATTTGGAGGGCTTATCGACGATGAGCTTTAGAAAGCCGAACGTTCGTCCATCGATTATCGTACGTGTCGTGGAATCGAAATCGACTCTTGCTACCAGAACTTCGTGGCTTTCTCGCGCCCGCGATTCGGTCAGGCCAACCTGGGCATATTCAGGATCCGTAAAGCTGCCTATGGGAGCAGCCTCTTCGATCAAGTTCATTGCCGATCCGCTGACTGCGTTCGTTGCTGCCACAAATCCCTGCTGAATAGCTTGCGGGACCAGCATCATGCGCCCGGTCGCATCGCCCGCGGCAAAGATGTGCTTCGCGGAGGTCTGCAGCGACTCATTGGTCTCGATAAACCCTCGGCCATCTAGTGAGACACCAGCATTTTCTAGCAGAAGGCTCCTGGTATCTGCCGCCCATCCTATAGCTACCACCGCCAGAGCCGCCTCAGCGGTATGCGAAATGCCATCTTTGGTAAAGAGCATGCGCACGCCGCTATCCGTCTTCTCAAAAGAGTCGATGGTGCCAAAACTCTCACGAACCTCTATTCCGTTGTTTCTAAAGCCTTGAGCAACGGCAGCGGATATGTCTTGATCTTCTGTCGGGACTATCCGGTCGCCTGCCTGGAATAATTGCACCCTTGTGCCAAACGCATTGAAGATCGACGCGACCTGCACTCCCGTCGCACCAGCACCGACAACGATCATCGATCGCGGGGCTGAGGTCAGGCTCCAGGCATCGCTATGCGTGTTTGTCAGACCGGCACCTGGCACCGGGAGCTGTCGGCTGACGCCCCCTGAGCAAATGACGAATTTGCTCGCGCTGAGGCGAAGGCCCGTCTCAGTTTCAATAGTGTGTGGATCTACAAAATGTGCCGCGCCGCTGTTTTCGTAAACCGTCACCCCGGCCGACTCGACCTGGGCGCGAAATGTGGAATGTTCACGAGTCTTCTTTACTACTTCTTGAACGCGGAGCAGTAGTTGCTCATAGGAGAGGACAGGTGGGCCGATCTGAATGCCGTATCTGCCGAGCTCGTGTGCATCCCGAAGCAGACGTGCGGCGTGTGCGAGAGTCCGTACGGGCACAGGACCATCATTAGCAGCCATGCCGCCGAAGGCGTTCTGTGTGATCAGCGACGTTTTTGCCCCGAGGTCGCCCGCCCGCATAGCGGCGACAACGCCGGCCGGGCCGGCACCGATAACGACAACATCCATCATTCACTATTCGTTGACGTTTTTTCGTTTGGCCCCAGCCGAGTCAATATACGATTCACCGGACCGCGTATCAGAACATACGGAACAACCGCGAGGATAAAGGCGACGATGAGGATCTCAACCGGATAGATCCATCGCAGGACGATCAGTTGATAGATCGCGTCGACCACGCACGCCATCATAAAGACCTTGGCTATTGACGACCATCCGTGTAGCAGGAGCTCGCGGCGTTTTTCCTTGTGGGTTATCACAGCCCAAAAATATCCCGGGTTACCTTCTCGTGAGTCTCTTCGGGCGTCACGTAATGCAAAGAAGGTCGCAACCGCAGGCTGCAGAATTAGCCGAAACCACATCGGCCCGCTTACTCGATCCGCGAGGTTTTCCCATACACGTGTTAATAACTCTTCCATTTAGAATTTGTACGATCCCGAGATCTGTAGTGCGTAGCCTTGAAATGTCGAGCGGTTCGCGAACTCTTTGAAGTACTTAAACCCGAAGTTCAGCCCTTGCTTCGGAAATATAAAATGCGATCCGACACCAAGCGCGTATACCTTGTAACGGTCGTGCTCTTGCTGAGGTGTTATCGTCGGCCCTTTCTTGGCAGTCGTTTGAAATTGGTTGTAACCGATCATGCCGAACTGAATACTTCGTTCACCTTTCAAAGGTAAGGTGTGCATGACTGAATAATCGAGATCGATGTTCTCTCCCGGATCGATATTCGTGCCTGCCTGTTTTAGGTGCCATTCGTACATCTCGAATACTGAGATATTGGTGCGCTTGTTCTTCGCCGGGTAAAAGGTTTGCCCGGATGCTACGACGTGCGTCCAATATCCATTACCGACGTTGTTATTTGCGCCGGCCCGATAACTTCCCGTCGGTGCAAGAAAGCCATAGATCGCACGAATAGCGAATCGGTCTTTGTTCCAGCCCAGGATGAATGGTTGATAGTATTGATCCCCGAGTCCGCTCCCTCCACTGATGGGTCCCGTAGCGTCGTTGTTAAGCGAATTCCTTGCGATCGGCAGTGTGGCGGACATTGAGAATCTTGCGCCGCCGAGGATCCTCTTTTTGCTAACCCAAATGAGCGAGTTCATGTCGAGGAGGACCGAGTTGCTTCCTCTCGCGATGATATTTCCGTCACCGTCGCGCATGGTAGAACGCGAATAGATCAATAGATTGTTTGAGTACAAGAAGCCGGGATCCGGCGTTATTCCCGAATTCGTCGCGCTCATACCCGCCGGGTAAACTCCGCGGACTTGAGCCTGAGTAAGGGTGCTCAAGGCACAAAGCAGTGTGATCATCCGGAGCAACGAGATCATGTGTCGAGATCTGCGATCCATTTCAATGCTTTGATCCCCGGCATGAAGCAATATTCACCGCCTCGTGTTTGAACAAAGCGGGGAATACCCTCTAGGCGTTTCCGTACCGGTCGTTTTGGAAGTGTGAAGCTCTCGTTCAGGCCCATTGACCCTGCGATCGGATCTTTATCCTCGTTGGCTCCAATGAAGACGCCATCATTGATCCACTGTGACTGCACAAATTCGAATTGCCGGCCGAGATACGCGCCCACGAATGCAAAAACGATCCCGCGATCGATCCCGTCATCCTCCAGAACGCCTTCGGGTAAGATCGGACCATAGGCCGTTCCACGGCGGATCATCCGGTGAATGCGAGCGACGCCCGCGATCTTTGCATCTCTCGGATTTGTTCGGCGGATGTGTGATCCGGTCGGTGTCTTCAGGCCCATCGGGTCGTCCGCCTCATAAAGGAAGTCGTTGTTAAGTTTTGAGTCGCCGCCCAATTCCTTGTCGTCATGGAATGGGCAGAGTGAGAGCGGCGCACCGCTCCGCCAGCGGCCCATCATTTTCGCCGCAGTCAGTTCTTCATCTTCCGGTCCGTTCGAACTGGCTTTGATGTATTTGCGAAAGTCGGCAACGCGTTGATGAAGCTTTCTAAAGACGACATATGTGCCGTTCTTTCCAAGGATCTCGGGTTCCGTACGTTGGATACCGTTCATCTCATCGCGATAGCCGATGACAAATTCCCCTGCCCGTAGCGGGATTTCTTTCGGGTTGGTGCCGGGAATGCCGCTGCCTTCGATGGCAGGATGGCTGATGCCGTCCTTAAAACCGAAGGGCTCTTTGTCATCCGGTAATGCGTGGCAATCCTGCCGCCAGATCGCGACGATGCCGGTCATGGTGTCGTACGTTCTCCGAGCGTTGTCTAGAACTTCGTCCAGCCTTTCACGCGTTGGTGCGACAGCTACGACAACGATATGCACGCTGGATGTTTGGAATGGAGCTTCCCAATTCTCCGGGGCGCTTTCGCCGACGTCCCCAAGCTCTTTCGCCCGGGCGTGCATGCCCTCGCGAAACTCCCAGGCCATGGTTTCAAGCGCCGGCTCGGGTACGCCTAGCATTCTCATACCGCTGCACGCCAGGGCGACGCTTACCCACGCGTCGGTAAGGGGGCTCTGAGGATCAGCGCACGATGAGACAACCTCTGAGATCCTTCGCAATAGCTCGCGACCCGCCGAGCGGTCGTCGATCCGTAGTGCTATGTAGGTTGCCGCAAATGGGGAGGGCCGCGGCCGGAGAACCCCGCTTTGGATATCTTCGAGCTCCAGTTGGCGATTTAGATCGTAAGGCATCGTCTGAAACTCCACCGAGGCTCAAAGGCGGACGGTCACACGTTACATAGAGGCCAGATTCTTCCAGAAATTTTCCAGACTGTCGGTGCCGCCAAATAGCGTTGTAAAGTGCGTCGAATCCATCAGCAGGATGTCGCCCGCACGCTCACCGTCCGGAGGCATTCGCAGCAGGACGTTGAATTCCGTGTTGCCAGCGGCGGTAAAGGGGTGCGGCCGCTCCATGTCAACCGGCTGCTGCGCCAGCAGATCGATCTTTGAACCGTTCATCTCCGTGATCGCGTAATGCGGCAAGTGCGGGTGGAAATTGAATGTTGTGACGCCGTTGAGCAGCCCCAGCGAATCGAGGTCGCGAAATGTGTTAAGTGCTGAAATGTTACGTGTTCCGGGCGCGACCGCGGGCCGAAGTCCCCACTCGTTCAATACAGGGATCTTCAGTTCCTTCATCAATGAGCGGGTGTAGCTGGAAAACCGCTGCTGACGAGGCACAAGCGCGTCGCGGTGATGCTGATATTCCATCTGCCTCTGATCGTTATTATC
>JBJMGO010000024.1:0-18647 GCA_045807825.1 Pyrinomonadaceae bacterium
ATTCATTGCGGGCAGGGCCGCGAAGCACATACATCGAACGCGGCTCGAGATCTAGGCTCTGCCGCTCCCACTTGGTCCCGATCTTTCTTCTGAATCTGAACGTACAGCTCGACAGCAGCGAGATTCCGACGACGTCGCCAAAGACGGACCGGTCGCGATGCCAGCCGATCGGGGTGCCGGGCGTGTATTCGCTGACGAGTGCCATCACGAGTTGATCGGTCGTGAGTCCCGCGAATTCGGCGGCCCGCTCTCTAAAGTGCATGAGGAACTCGGGCAACGGAGTCGAGTCCTTGAGGCTACGATCGCCATAATCGTACCTCCAGCCGAAGGACGCTACACGGCGTTTTGCTTCGTAGCCATAGAAATCGAACGGCTTGAGGTTTAGCTTTCGGATCTCATCGATGAGGTTTTTCTCTTCCTCAGATGTGATCATCTCCTCACCGTATTCAAAGCCGTCGGGTGCGGCAAATAATGAGAAGAGACCAGCCATATCACAATAATACCGTGCGGGGGCGGAACTGAGGACGGCGTTCCGGATGGCGCTTATAGGAGCTGCTATATCCGAGCCATCCCTATAGTAATAAATGCTTTATTCCTGAGGGAGTGATGTGCGATAATGTCCGGACTGGGGGTGATATATATATGATAAATGATATACACGAGGTAACTGGCTATTAACCGGATTCCCGACAGAATCGGGAAACCGATAGACGAACGGCACGTCCATGGGCGTGCCGTTTTTTGTTGCGGTTTGGAATAATGAAGACGGATGCTGATCTCTGAATTCGATTACGAGCTGCCGGACGAGCTGATCGCGCAGGAGCCGCTTGCGGAGCGCTCGGCGTCGCGAATGCTTGTTGTGGACAGGCGAGCAGGCGAATTCAGCGATCATGCGTTTAGCGAGTTTCCGTCGTTCCTGCGCAAGGGCGATCTGCTCGTCTTGAATAACACTCGGGTTTTCCCCGCAAGACTGATCGGGAAAAGCGAGACGGGAGCACGGGTCGAGTTATTCCTTATCGGGGAGAGAGGCGACGGCACCTGGGAGACGCTGGCGAGGCCTGCGCGAAGATTAAGACCGGGAAAGCGGGTGATCTTTGGCGACGGGCTACGTGCAGAGGTGCTGGGCAAGACGGAAGATGGTCACGTGACGGTCAGATTCGATGCTGACGGATCGGTAGACGAGGTGATCGATCAGCTCGGGCAAACGCCACTCCCGCCTTACCTCAAGCGTGAGCACGGCAGCGACACTGATCGGGAGCGCTATCAGACCGTCTATGCTAAGGAGAGAGGAGCGATCGCGGCTCCGACCGCGGGACTGCACTTTACTGCGCAAGTGCTGGATGAGGTCAGAGCAAAGGGCGCGGAGATCGCGGAGATCACACTTCACGTGGGATACGGGACTTTTGAGCCGGTGCGGGTCGAGGAGCTTTCAGAGCATCATGTGATGGCGGAGCGGTACTCCATCGGCGATGAAACCGCAGCCAGGTTGAATGCTGTCAAAGCTGCGGGTCGACGTATTATCGCCGTCGGCACCACGACCACGCGTGCGCTCGAGTCGAACATTGCGGAATTCGGGACGTTTCGCTCTGGACGATTCACCGCCGGTCTGACGATCACACCCGGATATGAATTTTGTGCGATCGACGCTCTGCTGACGAATTTTCATCTGCCAAAGAGTTCGCTTTTGGTTCTAACTTCTACTTTCGGCGGGCACGAACTTATAATGAGGGCATACAGACATGCGGTTGCGAAGGGGTATCGGTTTTATAGCTACGGCGACTGTATGTTGATAGTCTGAGTGAGTTGCAGATTTGCGAGTTACAGAGCTCGATCTGCTAACTTTCTAACTCAGTAACTCCGCAACCCTGTAACTTCTCTATGGCGGTGTTGGAGACAATTCGCAGCCTTTTTGTGCCGGCGTTTGACGCCGAGCCGGAGGTGGTCGTGCCTGCGCCGCCGTGCGAGTATTCGATAAAACCGCTGACCATGACGCAGCTGCCTGAGGTGCTCAGGCTGAATATCCGCTGCTTTCGCAACGGAGATAACTATACAAAGCATACCTTCAACTACCTGCTCAACGAGCCGCGAACGCTGAGTTACCGACTCGTGACTGATACAGGAGACATGGCGGCGTTCGCGTTCGTGATGATCAACGACCGAAACTCCGCTCACCTGACCACCATCGGTGTTGCTCCCGAGCACCGTCGCCGCGGCCTCGCGACGCGGTTGCTCGACCACATCGAGAATGCACTTCGAGCAAAGGAGGTCGGCACGATAATGCTCGAGGTCCGCGTCGGCAACGCTGAGGCGCAAGAGCTTTACCGGCGCCTCGGATACTTTGTCGTGCAGCGGATAAGCCGTTACTACAACAACGGCGAAGACTGCTTTTTAATGATGAAAGCTCTGGTTTAGACTTGTAAGCTCTTATTGTTGAGCAGCCGAGTGCCGTTCCGCTCCGCATCTAGGCTATTGCTCGCACCTTAAATATTTGATCCCGCCCATCTACCCGATCACGGACACCCGCATCTCAGTACTCACGCATCTTGAGCAGGTCGAGCGGCTTATCGACGGCGGCGCCACGCTCATACAGCTAAGGGAGAAGCACGCATCAGCCCGAGAATTTTATGAACAAGCGGTGAAATGCGTCGAGTACGCTCGTCCGAAAGGAGTCAAGATCATCGTGAACGACCGGGTGGACATAGCCATGATGACAGGTGCCGACGGCGTGCACCTTGGGCAGGACGATATGCCGGTTGCCGCCGCTCGTGATCTGCTCGGAAACGGGAAGATCATCGGATATTCCACGCATTCCGTTGAGCAAGCCATTGCCGCAGCCGCACTTGGCGTGGATTATGTCGCGATCGGGCCTATTTTTCAGACACACACGAAAGAAGATCCAGATGCGGCTGTAGATCTCGGTGGCGTGGCAGCCGTAAGATGCGCTATTGGTAGCGTTCCGCTCGTGGCTATCGGCGGGATCAATATGGCCAACCTTTACGACGTAACGAACGCCGGTGCGGACTCGGTTGCCATCATCAGCGGTATTCTCACTGATCCGCAGGGGATCACGGCGGCGATGCGCCAACTCCGCAATAGCTTAAACAATGTTCAAAAATAACTTGCACTGACTCACACGCCTGCGTCATAATACTCAGGACGCCTTCTCCAGGTGTCGCGCGAGACTTCCATCTCTTTCTCACCCATTTGCGGAGAAGAACACAATGAGTTTGCTAGATGTAGCGCCGATCATCGAGCAGATGCTGCTCACGTCGGAGAATGTCAGTGACCTGAATTTCTCGTCCGGCCAAAAGCCGCAGGTCGAGATCAACGGTGTCCTGTACCCCACGTCCCCGGTCGGCCTCGGTAAATTATCCGCCTATCAGACGGAGATGATCTCGATGTCGCTCGTCAGGGACAATCCGGACGCCGCGAGTCAGCTCTTTAAATATAAGACTGCCGACCTCTCGTACGCCTTGCCCGGCAAGTGCCGCTTTCGCGTCAACATCTTTCAGCAGAGGAATTCGTTCTCGATCGTAATGCGTGTGATCCCGCACGAGATACCGACATTCGAATCCTTAACCCTGCCGCCGGCTCTTGCAGACATCGCAGATATTCGAAACGGGGTCGTGCTGCTCACCGGTCCAACCGGATCAGGAAAGAGCTCGACGCTTGCTGCGATCATCGATCGCATAAATGAGACGAAGGCGTACCACATCGTCACCATCGAGGACCCGATCGAGTTTTTGCACACGCATAAAAAATCGACGATCAACCAGCGTGAAGTCGGATCGGACACAAAGGATTTCGCATCGGCACTCAGAGCCGCACTTCGTCAGGCTCCAAAGGTAATTCTCGTCGGTGAGATGCGTGATCTCGAGACCGCGGAGATCGCACTCGAGGCCGCCGAAACTGGTCACCTTGTGCTCTCGACGCTGCACACGATCGACACGTCAAAGACAATCGACCGCATCATCGGTCTTTACCCAAAGAACGAGGAGAGGATCATTCGCACGCGTCTGGCACAGACATTTCGCTACATCGTTTCGCAGCGGCTCATTCCCACAGCCGACGGGCGGGGACGCGTCGCCGCGGTCGAGATCCTTAAATCGAATCCGCGTACACGCGAGTACATCGAGAAGGGAGAGCAGGAGGGCAAGACGTTGCTCGACGCCATCCGTGATGGTGAAATCGACGGGATGCAGGATTTCGACAGTGTGATCAAGCACCTGATCGAGCAAAAGCGGATCACGATGGAGGATGGACTCTCGTTCGCCACCAATCAAAACAACCTGCTGCTGCAGCTCAAGGGACTTTCTTCTACCGAGGACTACGCGAATACAAATAGGATGATGGCGGCCAAAAAGCCCATGCCCGCGCCTGTTATGCCGCCGCCGCCGGTGGAGAATCCCGATTCCGTCCTCAACATGCTGGAGTAACCGATGATCATCCGTTGTGACAATTGCTCAGTTTCGCTGCAACTCGACGAGTCAAAGATCCCGAGCGGAAAGTTTTCTGTCCGCTGTCCGCGGTGTCAGAATCTTCTACGCGTGGACAAAGGTGCGTCCGCCGTGGAGCAGCTCGCGGAGAACAAGGCCGCACCCGTTGCGGCAGAGAGCCCGGATTTTAAAGCCAAAGAGCAAGATCTCGAGATCAACCACGCTCTCAAGTCCCTGATGTCGGCTCTTTCCGTGGGCCAAAAAACGGCTGACATTGCGGATGAAGAAGAGGAAAAGCCGCGGCGCATTCTGCTCTGTCTCGGAACCCGGCAGGATGAGACCGCCAAACTACTCGCAAAATCGGGCTACAAGGTCTATGTCGCGCAGACGCCCGCACAGGCGAACGAGCGGCTTAGAGAAGGTAAGACCGAGCTTCTGATCTTCTCGCCGGACTTCGCACCAGATCTCGGTGGAGCGGCCGTCATTCAGCAGAAGGCCAATGCGATGTACTCGTCAGAGAGACGAAGGTTGTTCCTGATCTCGCTTGAAGAGCAGGGCACGACAATGAACGCGCAGGATGCGTTCCTGAGAAATTTGAATCTGATCGTGAATACGGCCGATCTGCCGCAGCTGCCGCTGATCCTGCAGCGTGCGCTCGCCGATTACAACAATCTCTACCACTATTTTAATCAAGCTGCAGGCATGCAGGAGATCTAGTTAGAACAGAGCAGCGCGAGCTTTGCGACGAGCATCTCGATCTGCATTCGGCCACCGGTCGTCGATCCGCCTAGTGACGTTTTGATCGCGATGTCCGCCGTTGCGATCTCCTGGATCGCACCTGTCAGCGACGCTATCTTCGTCCGTCTCGCGGCAGCGAGGAATGGCTCTTGGTCCGAGTAACGTAGCCGCAGCGAACTTGTGACCTGGCGGCGGTCGGCGCCGCGGTCCATCAGGTCCTTTGCCATCATCAACTGCCGAAAGGTGAACGAAATAGAACCAAGGAGCATCAGTGGCTCAATGCCATCATCGAGTAGCTTCTTCAGCGTAGTTATCGCCTTGCCGCCATGCCCGGCGATGAGGTAGCGCGTCAGCGCAAAGTTGTCGAGCTCTCTGGAGGTGGCGACGAGGCCCTCAACTAATTCTTCAGTGACAACACCCGATGGTAGAGAGGCCGCAGCGACCTTGCCTATTTCATTCGTGAGGCGATGCATGTCGGAGCCGACTCGCGCGACCAGGAGCTGGATCACAGGCTCCGAGACTGTCGCGCCAGTTTTCGCAAACTCCTTGTGCGTCCACTGAATAAGCTCCTTATCATTGAGCGGCGCAAACTCGACGGCTGCGCAGAGATCCTTGAGGAGCTTGGACATCTTCCGATTCCCATTGAGCTCGTCTGCGACCAAAACGACCACCGAAGACGGAGACGGGTTAGAGAGATAGTTTTTGAGAAGCGGCTCGTGGTCCTCCACGACGGTATCCCGAATACCGTTCGCGGAGATGCGTATACCGGTGATCTTCACGAGACGCCTGATTGCCATCATGGGCAACTGCTCGGCGGCGGAGATGGCCTCTCGAAGGTCGTTCGCATCCGGCGAGAGAGCAAAATTCGTCTCATTGAGGTCACGGAAATCGCCTTCCCCAAACACCTGCTGGGAGATGTACTTTGCGGCGCCATCGCGAAGGTAGGTCTCGGCGCCGTAGAGAAGATACGCCGGGCGCAACTCACGTCGCTTAAGTTCATCGCGAAGTAGATCTTTGTTGAGAACGGTCATGCGGGGTTTGAGCGGAGGTCAATGTTTTTCTTTTGAGACTCCGAGGCCGTTAACGAATGCGGAGACGGCAGACTCGGCAAACGCCCGTGCCATGCGTTCGACGGCGGGATCCTCCTCATTAAAGAACGACCGTGGATCCGAAGAAAACTCAAACGAGTCACGAAAGACCAGATTTTGGTTGTCGTAGAGGATCTTGTTCTCTTTGAGATCACGTATAGTCACCGCCGTGACGATCGTCACCTCATAGACGCGAGCCCGGCCCTCTTTGTCGAGGAGGACCCCCGTAAAGTTAAAGTCGCGGATCGTACCCTCAAGCACCGCGTCGGCGCCTTGCAGAGATCCCTGAACCTTGAGTCCGTTACCGCGACGAATGATCTCCCGGGTCACGGCGTCGGTGAATCGTGATTCTACCTTGTAACGCAGACCCCGCGCTTCGAATTGGAACGCGGGCACAGCGACCGTCTTGATATGGGCGGGCAAGCCGCTGTTCGTGACCGGTTTATAGCAGCCCTTAAATCCCGTTGTGACCAACAGACCGATGAACAAGATGAGAAGCTTGGCTTTGGTCATGAACTTTTTTGGTGTCTTGAACGAGCAAACATGAGTCCAACGCCGATGGCGATAGCTGCAAGGATGAGTCCATCAGCGACCGGGCTGAACCGCGGCTCCGTGGTCACAGCGTCCTGAGATGCTTTCTTCGGAGTTGCGCTTGCAGCTCTAGAAGGCAGCTGGTCGGCCTTTATGCCGGCCGCCGTCTTTGCGATACGGTACTCAGCATCGCTCACATTTGCGGCGTCTTCTTTGCGGACCTCTGAGTTGAAGCCGTGCCTGAGGAGTTGCACCGCTCCAGGGAATTTGTTTTGGATCAGCCCCGCTGTTAATTTCTCGCTCTGCTCTCGAGAAAGCTGGGCCGGAAATTCGCTCACATTTTTGCGCGGTACCGCGTAGAGGACACCGGAAGAGTAGCGAGCACCGCCTCCGAGACTCGAAACCGATACTGTCTGGCCCTTTTGGGGAGTGACTTCGCGGAAGAGGTTACCTGAGACGATAAAGAAGCGGTACTCCGAAAGGTCGTCATCCGTGTGGAGAACAATATCGCGGGACACATTTACATACCCGTCAGGGGGAGCGACATCTGCGAGCGTCAGGCCACAAGCCAACAGGAGCATCAGCGTAATTGGAATGAACCTTTTATACATGTTCAAGTGCTCTGAATGTCCGCAACGCGGTGACGGTCTCAGCGACGTTATGAACCCTAACGATCTTTGCTCCCCTTTGTACGGCGATCAGCGCCGTCGCAATGCTGCCGCCGAGACGGTCGGCAGAGGGCCCGCCGGAAAGTTTGGCGAGGAAAGATTTCCGTGAAGTGCCAACCACCACTGGATAATCGGGAAATGCCCTGACGATCCGGTCAAGTTTAGCAATTAGCTCGAGGTTTTGTTCAACTGTCTTGCCAAAGCCGATGCCCACATCAACAGCGAGCCGCTCGGATGACACGCCAGACTCCAAGGCTTGTGAGACCGAGTGCTCGAGACTGTCGATCACTTCTGAAACGGTGTCATCCACGGGCGGCTGAGAATGCATGGTATCGAAGCTTCCTCGCGAGTGCATGAGAATGAGAGCTGCACCGTGCCGAGCAGCGACGGCGGCGGTTGCAGGGTCCCACCTCAGAGCAGATATGTCGTTAACGATCTCCGCACCGGCTTCCAATGCCGCAGCGGCCACGGACGACTTGCTCGTGTCGATAGAAACTGGTATCCGATGGCGGCTCGTGATCTGCTCAATAACCGGAACTACGCGTGAGATCTCAACCGCGGGATCGACAGCTGAGCTGCCGGGCCGTGTTGATTCGCCGCCGACATCGATGATGTCAGCACCCGCCTTTATCATCTGCCCGGCGTGAGCCACTGCGGCATCGATGGACGCGAATTTTCCACCGTCCGAAAAGCTGTCGGGCGTGACGTTCAGGATGCCCATCACGAGCGGGCGGTCTAGAGCGATCCTTCGTCGTGCGGTTTGCCAGTACATAAGAAAAAGGCCCTACAGGTCTTATACGACCCGCAGGACCCAGCGTCCAAATCGAAGATGTGACGTTACGCGGTCGCCGGCGTGTTACCAGGCAATGGCGGGAGGATCGGTTTCTTGAACGGACTGCTCGATTTCTCTTCCTGCTCGGTCGATCCGTCGTCATCATTGCTGACCGGATCGCCGTCGAGCGGCAGGCCGGCGACCACTCGACGGATCTGTACGGCGTCGAGCGTCTCGTGTTCGAGCAGTGCCTCGGCGAGTCTAATGAGCGCCTCGCGATTGTCGGTAATGATCTTCTCTGCACGTGAGTACTGATCGGCGACGATCTGTCTGACCTGCTGGTCGATCTTGATCGCCGTGTCCTCAGAGTAATCGCGATGCTGTGAGATCTCGCGACCGAGGAATATCTGCTCTTCCTTTTTACCAAATGTCAGCGGCCCGAGCTCCGACATTCCGTACTCGCAAACCATCGCGCGGGCGACTTCGGTCGCCTTCTCGATGTCATTGGAGGCCCCGGTCGTTATCGAGCCGATGAACACGTCCTCAGCGATACGGCCGCCCATCGCCATAGCGATCTGGCCGAGTAGATATTCTTTAGAGGCTGAAAGGCGGTCTTTCTCGGGCAGGTACATCGTCACACCGAGGGCCATGCCGCGGGGAATGATCGTAACCTTGTGAACGGGATCGATGTTCGGCACCTTGAGCCCGACGAGCGTGTGTCCGGCCTCGTGGTAGGCGGTGATCTTTTTCTCCTCATCGGAGATGACCATCGACTTGCGCTCGGCGCCCATCATGACCTTGTCCTTGGCTATCTCGAAGTCGGACATCGTCACGACCTTTTTGTTAAAGCGGGCAGCATTGAGAGCGGCTTCGTTAACGATGTTCGCGAGATCGGCACCCGTGAATCCCGGTGTGCCGCGAGCAATGATACTGATGTCCACGCCCTCATCGAGCGGTATCTTTCGTGTGTGAACCTTGAGAATGCCCTCGCGGCCGCGAACGTCGGGACGACCAACGACGACACGACGATCAAAACGTCCGGGTCTGAGAAGCGCCGGATCGAGAACGTCTGGTCGATTCGTCGAGGCCATCAGGATAACGCCGTCGTTGGACTCAAAACCATCCATCTCGACAAGAAGCTGGTTGAGCGTCTGCTCGCGCTCGTCGTGACCGCCGCCCAAGCCCGCACCGCGATGCCGACCGACAGCGTCGATCTCATCAACGAAGATGATGCAAGGAGCGTTTTTCTTGCCCTGCTCGAACAGATCGCGAACGCGGCTCGCACCGACGCCGACGAACATCTCGACGAAGTCAGATCCTGAGATCGAGAAGAACGGCACATTCGCCTCGCCGGCGACGGCTTTGGCAAGTAGGGTTTTACCAGTTCCCGGAGGGCCCACCATCAGCACGCCCTTAGGAATGCGGCCGCCGAGCTTTTGAAACTTTTGCGGGTCCTTAAGAAATTCGATGATCTCCTGCAGCTCTTCCTTGGCTTCGTCAACACCGGCTACGTCCTTAAACGTGACCCGCTTCTGCTGGTTGTTGAGGAGCTTGGCTTTTGACTTACCAAATGAGAGAGCCTTATTCCCGCCGGCCTGCATTTGCCGCAGCGTAAAGGCGAGAAAGCCCATCAGGAGAATGAACGGAAGCGCGTTAACGAGCACGAGCCACCCGAGACCGCTAGAGGGGGCCTCAAGCTTGATGGACGTGTCCGTTTCGTTCGCTGCGCCGTAGATCTGCTTTCGAGTCTCATCGCTCGTATCGAGACGTGCAATGAGTTTATCGCCGGACTTGCTCGTCAGCTCAAGCGTGTCCTGCTTGATCGTGATGTCCTTGATTTCCTTATTTCGGATCTGTGTCAGAGCCTGATCGAACGGCAGCTCCTTCGGCGGGGTCGTTTGTTTTGTCTGCAAATAGTAGACAAAGACGAGCGCGCTCGAAATGATGACCATCCACAATAAGATCTGCTTTACCTTAGAACTCAAATTGCCTCCAAAGAAGTCTGGCTTCTCGCGTTCATCCTATGATGAAGTGTGAACATGGAGCGTTGTGCCAGAACTTACCACCGCGGGTGCCCCGGAATGGGGTTAACTCTCGATTCTAAATGACGATAGACGCCTAATCAACATTATTCTCGCGATACGTCAGCTGGCCGTTTGAGCGAATGACGGCCGTTTTGCCTGGTAGCTCGGCTATGCGGCCGCTTTTTTCACTTCTGGCCAAACGCTCGACCGCCTCGATATGTTTCAGGCTAAGTGACCGCGTCGACCCGCGTTTGTGCTCCAGCCAAAGGCGAATTTTGCTTTTTATCGCCTCCGGGCTCATAGCTCTGAGCTCGGTGACCTCAAGACTGTCTTCGTCGCGGTCCACTTTTGGATTCGGGATCTGCTGCATCAAGGACGCTGTCCGGGCAAGCGTCTCGACAATGTTTGGGTTGAAATCCGCTAGCAGCGGCAGCAGGATCTTTCGGATCCGCACTCTCTTGAATGCCGTGTCTTCGTTCATCGTGTCGTACCGATACTCGACACCCCTCTCCCGGCAGTAGCCCTCTGTGTGGATGCGCTTGGCCCAGGTTAGGAGTGGGCGAACGAGGAGAAGAGCTGAGGAGGAGAAGGGGAGAAGTGGAGAATGGCCATCCTCCTGTACCGGCTCGGGATCCGCAGCGGTCTCACACTCGCTCTTTAGCGCATCGTTGCCTCTTCGCCTCTTCTCCTCCTCCAATGGACGTACTGGCTTCATTCCGCAGAGACCCGTCGGGCCGCTGCCGCGCAAAAGGTTGATGAGGAATGTCTCTGCCTGATCATTGACGGTGTGGCCGGTGAGGACTGCAAAGGCGTTGAGGTTCTCCGCCGTCTTGCTGAGAAAGGCGTAACGAGCGACGCGGGCCTTTTGCTCGATGTCGCTATCGCCCAGGGGATCAGCGTGGCCGACGGCGAACTCAATATTCCGGTCGGTTGTGAGGTGCCTGACAAACTCCTCATCCGCGTCACTCTCGCCGCCACGCAGCCGATGATTGTAATGAGCCGCGACAAGCCGAAGATCGAGCTTCTTTAACTCCCGCAGCTCGTGCATTGCCAGGAGCAAGCTCACCGAGTCCGCTCCACCCGAGACGCCGATCACCACGGTGCCGGAAGTCGGTAGCTCAAGGCGTCGCCATTCGGTGATCAGTTTTCGGACAAAGTCCTGCACAGGGAGGATTTTAACCGCTAAAGATGCGAAAAGTACGCAACTAGGCTTTTGTTTTAGTGCCTTTCGCCTCTTTAACGGTTCATTCTGGCCGCGTTGCCGGTTTCTTTTGGATCAGTATCGTGATGCGTCCGGTGAAGACGAGCTTGTCTTTTTCGTTGGTGATGTTAATCTGCCAGACGTTGACGGTGCGGCCGAGATAGATGGGTCTTGCGTCGACGTTGAGAGTGCCCTTGGAAACCGCGCGAAGGTGATTGCCGTTTATCTCGAGACCAACAGGAGCGAATTTTGTGAGATCCGTGCCCGCGACCGCGCCGATCGAGGCCGCGGTCTCGGCAAGATACATCGAGACTCCGCCATTCATGATGCCCATGTACTGATGCACCTTTGAGGTGACTGGCATGCTCAGCACGACGCGATCTGCCTCGGCGACCTCGATCTTGATCCCGAGAAACTCCACGAGTTCATTTCTACCGCAGGCCTCTATGAGCTCAGTTTTTGTCATTCAGATACTCGTGCGCGGCAGCGAGAGCCTCGCTGACCCTGTCTGGCGAAGTGCCGCCATGTACAGCTTTTGAGCCGAGTGCCGACTCCAGGGACAGGGCTTCGGCGACGGTCTCATCCATGTCAGGGTAAAACGACTTGAGCTCGTCTACCGTTAGCTCATGCAACTCTTTGCCTTTGCCTATGGCGTGAAGGACGGCTTTGCCGACAGTCTCGTGAGCGGTACGGAAGGCGACTCCTTTCTTAACAAGATGATCCGCGAGCTCGGTTGCATTGAGATAGCCACTTGTCGCCGCAGACCTTGCGTGCTCCTCGTTGAGCGTGGCGTTGTCGAGGACGATCTTAGCTGCGCGCAGGCAGAGGTTGACGGTGTCAGCAGCGTCAAAAACTACCTCCTTGTCCTCTTGCATGTCTTTGTTGTAAGCGAGCGGGAGGCCTTTGAGCATCGTGAGCAGAGCCATGTTATGGCCAAAGACGCGTCCTGCCTTACCGCGTAACAACTCGAGCGCGTCCGGATTCTTTTTTTGCGGCATCAGGCTCGATCCCGAGGAGACGGCGTCGCTGAGCGTCAGAAACCCAAACTCCTGCGAACAATAGAGAATAAGATCCTCAGCCATCCGCGAGAGGTGAACCATCAGGAGTGAACAAGCTGAGACGAACTCAACCGCAAAGTCTCGGTCCGAGACCGCATCGAGGCTGTTCTTGGAGATGGATGAGAAACCAAGCTCGGCGGCCACAGCTTCGCGGTCGATGGGGTAACCCGTACCAGCAAGAGCTCCGGCACCCAGCGGGAGGACATTCACACGCTTGTGAGCGTCAAGGAGGCGTTCGCGATCGCGGCGGAGCATCTCGAAATAAGCAAGGCACCAGTGGCCAAACAACACTGGCTGTGCACGCTGCAGGTGCGTGTACCCGGGAATTACGGCGTCCTTGTGCCGCTCGGCGAGCTCGACGAGTGCCTTTTGGACTTCTCGTATCCGGAGGATCGTAGACTCGATCTCGTAACGCACCCAGAGCCGAAATGCCGTTGCCACCTGGTCGTTGCGGCTGCGGCCAGTGTGGAGCTTGCGGCCCGCGTCGCCGATCTTCTCGACGAGCTTTGCCTCGATCAGTGAATGCACGTCCTCGGCGTCAGCGCCTCGCCAAAAGCCATCGGTCGATGCCTCCTCTTCCAGAAGCGCCGTGAGCCCGTCGACGATCTGGACCCGCTCGCTACCCGTCAGAACACCTGCTCTCCAGAGGCTGTTGGTGTGAGCGATGGAGGCGCTGATGTCTGCGACAAAGAGGCGGCAGTCGAATTTCAGCGAGTCGTTAAACTCGCGAAATACCTCGTTAGGCTCCTCGGTAAACCGTCCGCCCCAGAGTTTTGCCTTTTTAGTCTTAGACATTCTTTGCTCTTTCCGGCCTTTAGGGTGAAAATTTTATTTTCACGCAAAGACGCGAAGTACGCAAAGAATAGTCGCTCCGCGTCGCGCATACAGGATGAACAAAGACATCAAAAAGGTCGTCCTCGCCTACTCCGGCGGGCTCGACACCTCCGCGATGCTGCTGTGGCTCAAGGACACCTACGGGTGTGAAGTGATCTGCTACACAGCCGATGTGGGTCAGGGCGAGGAATTGACCGGCCTCGACGAAAAGGCCAAAACCACCGGAGCCTCAAAGCTCTACGTCGAGGACCTGCGCGAGGAGTTTGTAAAGGATTTTGTCTGGACGGCTGTCAAGGCCAATGCACTCTACGAGGGCGTTTATCTGCTTGGAACTTCGCTCGCGCGACCCGTTATAGCAAAACGCCAGATCGAGATCGCGCAGCGCGAGGGTGCAGACGCAGTCGCTCACGGCGCCACGGGCAAGGGTAATGATCAGGTGAGATTTGAACTCACCTATTACGCCCTGCAGCCGGACATTAAGGTCGTTGCGCCGTGGCGTGAATGGGAGTTTAAGGGACGCGCGGACCTGATCGCCTACTGCCAGCAGCACAACATTCCAGTTACAGCGACGACGGCGAAGCCATACTCAATGGACCGCAACCTGATGCACGTGAGTTACGAGGGCGGCATCTTGGAGGACCCTTGGGCAGCACCGCCTGAGGATATTTTCCTGATGACCAAGTCTCCCGAGGCTGCTCCCGACAAGCCTGTGGAGATCACGCTCACATTCGAAAAGGGCGAGCCGGTCGCTATCGACGGTGAGCGTTACGGTGCGGTCGACATGCTGTCAAAGCTGAACTTCTTAGGCGGCGAGAATGGTGTCGGGCGTGTAGATCTGGTCGAAAATCGCTTCGTCGGTATGAAGTCCCGCGGCATCTACGAGACGCCCGGCGTGACGATCCTGATGGTTGCTCACCGGGCTCTCGAGTCGATCACAATGGACCGCGAGGTGACTCGCTTACGAGATTCGCTTGGAGCTAAGATCGCGGAGTCGATCTACTACGGATTTTGGTTCGCACCCGAGTTCGAGATCATTCGCACGATGATCGACCAGACACAGGAGACCGTCTCCGGCGACGTGCGGCTTAAGCTCTATAAAGGGAACGTCACCATCACAGGCCGCAAGTCGCCAAACTCGCTCTACCGCGAACGTGTCGTCACCTTCGAAGACGACGCCGGCGCCTATGACCAACACGACGCCGAGGGATTTATCAAACTGCAGGCGTTGAGATTGAGGTTGCGTAAGATGGAATAGTTATGGAAACAAACACAATCAAGCTTCACCGTGTGATCAGGACGACTCCTGAAAAAGTTTACAAGGCGTTTCTCGATCCGGCTGCGATGTGCAAATGGCTGCCGCCAAACGGCTTTACCGGCGAGGTGCAGCACATCGACCTTCGGGTCGGCGGATCGTACAAGATGTCGTTCACAAACTTTGGGAATGGGCAGAGCCATTCGTTTGGGGGCGAGTATTTGGAGCTCGTGCCGAACGAGAAGATCGTCCATACCGACACCTTTGACGACCCAAACATGGAGGGCGTGATCACAACGACCATCACATTCAGGCCAGTTATCGTCGGCACCGAGGTCAATGTCCTTCAGGAGGGCGTACCCGGCGTGATACCGGCAGAGATGTGTTATCTCGGCTGGCAGGAATCGCTGAATCTGCTGGCGTTGCTGGCCGAGGCGGATATTCCGGGATAGGACATCAACAATATCAAAATGCAAAAGGACGTTCTCGCGAACGTCCTTTTGCATGCTCCATCGTCCCGGATGAATCTAACTGAGAAACCCCTTAAATTTCGAGGCACTGGCCGAGTAGTTTGGAAAGACCTTTGACAGGTCCTTGGCTCCGAGCTGCTTTGAGGCGGCCTCGGCAAAGACGTCGCGAAAATCGGTCGTGACGTCGAGATCGCGGCCCTCGTAGAGGTGCTCGCTCTTGAGGCCCTTAAAGTCGCCGTAGACCTTGCCGCCCTTGACCGAATTGCCGAGCACGAACATCGTGTTGGCGTGGCCGTGATCGGTGCCGCCGCCGCCGTTTTGGCGAGCGGTGCGGCCGAATTCGCTCATCGTGAGAACGACCACGTCGTCCATTCGCTTGCCGAGGTCCTGAGCGAAGGCGGCGATCGCCTGCGAGAATTGCGTCAAGAAGTTTGCGAGCTGACCGCGTGCGCCGCCCTCGTTAGTGTGCGTATCCCAGCGAATACCGTTACCGGTGTCGGTGAACGCGACCTCGAGTCCGACGTTCGATTTAATGAGCTGCGCGATCTGCTGCATAGAGCGGCCGAAGTCGGAGTTTGGATAGACGGCACCGTTCTCGGGTTTGTACTGTGCGGGATTGGCGGCCTTGAGGAAGTTGACTGCCTCAAAAGTCTCTTTGCCGGTATCGCCGAGACCGGTGCTGGCATTCTGCTGCCACGCAGCTTCAAATCCGCTCTGCAGATCGGTGCTGAATATTCCGGCCTTCACTGAGAAATCAGCAAGATTCGACATCGCAACGGACGGAGCGTGACCGTAGAGAGCACGCGGGAGTTGCTGAGTCATCGAAACGGCACGGAAGGGCGAAGCGTCCTTCTCGGTAGCACTCTGGAGGCAGCGGTTGAGCCATCCGTCGGCGGTGCCCTTGTTGCCGGGCGTGCCAGACTCCATGTAATCCTGGGCGTCAAAGTGCGAACGCGTGTTGTCGGGCGACCCGACAGCCGTGATGGCCGCCATCTGACCGCTCTTGAAATACGGCTCAAAAGGCTTTAACGAGGGGTGCAGGCCAAACGTGTCGTCGATGCGGATCGCCCCGTCCGTCTGACCGGGCTTCGGCACCGCGATAGTCGGGCGAAGGTTGTAATACTCGCTCTCGCCGTATGGCACGAGGACATTAAGTCCGTCAACGGCGCCGCGCTGGAAGATGGTGACCAGCACCTTCTTTTTGGCGTAGCTTCCCTTGACCGCATTTTGTGCCGCCGCAAACTGGTGCAAAAACTCAGGTGCCGCGGCCATAAAGCCAAAGCTCGCTAGCCCAATACTGCCCGTCTTGAGAAAAAATCGTCTATCCATATCTTGTGAACCTCTCCTCGTCACACATTAGACGCCCTTGGTGCAAAAATCGTCGAATTTTTTTGAACTGTCAGCACGACACAGCGGACCACATGCGGCCGTACCTGGTACCAGTCAGATCTGTTTAAGGAATTGCTCAAGCTCCTCCGCTAGTTGTTGGCTGAACTCTAGCCTATCGCCCGTTTTTGGATGGGTGAACGCCAATCGCTCCGCATGGAGGAAGAAGCGGCCAAGGTCGGCGATGGCTTTTCTGATGCTGAGGTCTGCGACAGTCTTGTCGCGGCCGGCGTTGTAGGTCTCGTCGCCTACCACCGGGTGATTTATCGATGCGAGATGGACGCGGATCTGGTGGGTGCGGCCGGTTTTGATCTCAACCTCGAGGAGCGTGAATTTGTCGAACCGCTGTTTTACCTCCCAGAGTGAGAGAGCTGCGCGGCCGTGAGCGGCGACGCGCATTCGGGTGCGGTTGTGTTTGTCACGGGCCAAGGGCGAGTCGATCGTGCCGGAGTCCTCGTCCAGCACACCATGAACCAAGGCGATGTATGATTTCTCGACCTCGCGGTCATGGAACTGTCGAGAGAGTTCTTCCGCAGTTTGCTCGTCCTTGGCCACGACGATCAGGCCGGAGGTGTCTTTGTCGAGGCGATGAACAATGCCGGGGCGCGCGACGAGGGATGAGGGATGAGGAACGAGGGAGAAATGGTGAGCAAGAGCATTAGCTAACGTCCCGCCGGTGATGCCGGCGCCTGGGTGCACGATCATTCCGGCGGGCTTGTTGATCAGGGCGAGAAACTCGTCCTCGTAAACGATATTGAGGGGGATATCCTCGGGCGTGAATTCGGTCGGCGGCAACTCGACCAGATCGACCTCGATCTCGTCACCTTCGCGGAGTTTATAGGATGCCTTCGCCTTCTCGCCATTCACGAGCACGTCAGCATCGTCTATAAGACGCTTTAGACGTGAACGCGACCACCCGTCTACATGGGACGCGAGAAACGCATCGAGACGCTCGCCAGCGTCCTCGGCTGTGACGCTGAATTCAGGTGTTTGGGAGTCATCCGGCATCAGTGGCGGGCACACGAGCGGTAGCTGGGATGGCCTGTGATCATTTGTCCTCGACGGGGATACTCCCGACCGGTCGTGTTTCTGCCTTTCGGAGCCGCACGATCAGGAAGATGATCGATCCCGCGGCAACGACGAGGCTCACGAGCTGTGATGTTGAGAGGCCGGTGGCGGTGGTCAGACCAAAGAGATCGCCGCGTGGGTCATCGCGGATGAACTCGATGATAAATCGAAAGATAGAGTAAATGATGCCGTACGCGATCAGCACCTGACCGTCAAATTTTTTGCGGCGGTGCAGGTAAACGAGCACGCCGAAAAGTAGCAGCATCGTGAACGACTCTATGAGCTGCGTTGGATAGAGAAAGGCCGGATGGTTGTCGGCGGTAACGACCGGCACGCCGGTGTATTCGTGGCCTGCCTCTGTGAAGTGAACGCCGAGGACGGAGTCCGTCTCTTTACCCCAGCAGCAGCCGGCGGCAAAGCAGCCTTGACGGCCAAAGGCCTGACCGAGGGCAAGTCCCGGAGCTAGGGCGTCAGCAACTTTCCAAAACGACAGCTTGTACCACCTGACGAGAAGAACTACCGCGATAAACCCGCCGATCAATCCGCCATAAAACACGCCGCCCGAACGCAGGAAATCCAGTGTAAAAACCTGCACGCCCGGCTCGACCAGGAACATCAGCAGCTTTGACCCGACCAGCGCCGCGACCAGCGTCCAAAGCCCGAGGTCGTAGATCCGCTCGCGCGGAATCCCGTCCTTCGCTCCAAGCCTCGCCGCGGCCATCAACGCGAACAACATCCCCAGCGCGAGCCAGATGCCGTACGTCGTTACAGGAAAGTTGCCGATGCGGAATAACTCCGGATACATGCTAGGCGGCCGCCTCCGATTTTGGCGGCTCGACGGCGATCTTCTTCTTCTTAGAGAACGCAATATCGAGCAGCAGCAGAGCTGCTCCTAAGCAAATGCAGGCATCCGCGATGTTGAACGTTGGATAATGCCAGCTGCCGAATTGCACGTCTATCCAGTCGATCACGAATCCGAGCCGAAGCCGGTCGCACAGGTTCCCTGCGATGCCGGCGAGGAGCAGTGCGAGGGCGCCGAGGATGCGGTCGTCAGAACGTGGCGTTCGCCAAAAGAAGAAGAGCACGAGGATGCCGGCGACAAATGCGACGATCGACAGTCC
>JBJMGO010000025.1:0-3470 GCA_045807825.1 Pyrinomonadaceae bacterium
GAGCAGGTAAACGGCGTACGACTGCTCCGCCTGGTAGAGAGCCGCGAGAATGTTGCCGCCGTCAACTGCACCCTGTCCGCTGCCCTGGGCCTGCAGGTCTGCATAGTTGATCGTCGACTGAAACGTCGAGGTCAGCTCCGGCATCATCTTGACGTTTGCCGGCATTTTTTCGAGCACGTTCTCAAAGTACTCCTCGAGAGCACGAGCAAGCTCATCGATCTGCGCCCCACAATGAAAAAGGATATTCCGCGCGCTCGAGTCCTCAAGCAGCGCAAAGAGCAGGTGCTCCAACGTGACAAATTCGTGCTTGTGCTTTACGGCCTCGTCGACCGCGTGCGAAAGCGTCTCTTCCAGCTCGCGAGTTAGCATTGACGAGTAGTTTAGCAGATTCGCAGACAGCGAATTTGATCGTGAGAATACACTCGCAAAAGAAAAGACCCACGCTCGGGGCGTGGGCCGGATATCGCTGAATAGGCGATCAGTTGCCGAGGAATCGAGCTGTGTACAGCATGTTGCCAAAATCCACATTCAACACACTGATGTGGATCCCGAGTCGGATCGTCATCGGCTTTTTGTAGATGTTGTTGATCACGTTTTGAGACAGGCCGAGCCCGGCCCAAAAAGTACGTGAGAACCCAAGCGTATTAGCTCGCGAGTAGCTCAAAGTATCCGAGTCGTTGGTGCCGGGCGGTAAGGTGCGCGATATGGCCCGCGTGCCGTTACCGCTGGTCGTATATTTGCCATTCATTGGCAGGTTAGTATTAGGGTCAATGGCGCTCGGATCATTGAGAGCATCGCTCTCGATCGTGATCGTCGGTGAATAGGTCAGTCGCCCGTGCGCGGTACCTGGGCCGGGGTTGGAAAAGTGGTAATTAATAGTGTGGTTATTAATACAGTAGACGATATTCGACACGCTCTTACCCGGGATGGTGATCCGCGCGAGGTCGGTAAAATCTTGCGTTGTCGATATGGTCGGATCTAGGACTTGGAGACATTTGTCGTCCGGCTGAAGATCAAGATTAGGATCGCTGCAATCGTTCGTGATGATCAGCCCTCCGGATGCGGCGACGCCGAGAAATACCGCGTTCTTTCCAAACGAATCGGGCTCACCGACCGCTGAAGCCGATGGTGCAGCCGGGGCGGCCGCTACGGCCTTGGCTGCCTTTTGTTCCTGCCGCATCTCACGGCGGCCCTCATTTCGCTCCTCGTTATTTTGTGCAGACACGAGACCAATTGCGGAAAGGACGACGACGACTATCAAAGTGAGTCTTATCATTTGAAACCTCCAAGTTTCGCTTTTTCTGATGGTGGAGACACTCCGACTATACGCCTAACCGCAATAGCTGCGTCAACAGGATCTACAAAGATGTTGCGGCCGTTTACTTGAGGTCAAAGAGCAGAAACTCCGTTTCGTCCTCATGGGCCACGAGCTTCAAACCGGTCTCCTCGCTTATCGCCGCCCCGTCTCCAGCCTCAAGCGTGTAGCCGTTGACGTCCAAAGCGCCGCTGATGAGTTGGACCCACGCATGACGCCCTTCAGCCAGATCGTGCGTGACGCTGTTGCCCTCGCCGAGAACTGAGGCGTAGAGTTTTACGTCCTGGTTGATGTGCACCGAGCCGTCGTCACCGCCGCGGGAGGCGACGAGCTTCAAAGTGCCGCGTTTAGTGTCGCGGTCAAACTTTTTCTGCTCGTATGCGGGCGTGAGCCTCGTCTTCTCGGGCAGGATCCAGATCTGCAGCAGGTGCGTCTTGTCCGTCGGAGACGAAAACTCGCTGTGCAGCACGCCGGTGCCTGCGGTCATTCGCTGCACCTCGTCGGGCAGGATCGTCTCGCCATTCCCCATCGAGTCACGATGCGACAGCTCGCCCGAGACGACGTACGTGATGATCTCCATGTCCCGGTGCCCGTGCTTCGGAAAGCCCTGGTCAGGCTCGATCCGGTCCTCATTTATCACCCGCAGATCGCGAAATCCCATGAATCGCGGGTCCTGGTAATCGCTGAATGAGAACGTGTAATACGTGTCAAGCCACCCATAGTTAGCGTGGCCCCGTTCTTTGCTTTTTCTGATCTTGATCATGTCTGTTACTCCAATAGCAAACGGCTCACGGAAATATTCCGCGAGCCGCTACATCTACAAATAGTATATCGAACGTGTCAAGGGGTCACACGACCAGGTTGTACACCGGTATGTCGCCCTCAGAGCTCTTGTGCCTGCCTTGTTTTTTGCGTATCAGCATCAGACCGTCGCGAATGGGCAGAAGCACATTCTCGACCCGGGTGTCGGCGAGGACCTTTTCGTTAAAATCAGCAAGAGCCTGCGTGTTCTCGTCTTTGTTGGCCTCAAGGACCTTGCCACTCCACAGAACATTGTCCGCAATGATAAAGCCACCGGGCCTGACGCGTTCAATTGTGAGATCAAAGTAATTACTGTAGTTGGGCTTATCGGCGTCGATGAATACCAGATCAAAGGTTTCGGTGAGCCCTGGAATGAGGTCAGTGGCAGGTCCGAGGAGGAATTCGATACGATCGGCGTACTCGGTACGTGCGACATAGCTCTTTGCGATCCTATTCGTCTCCTCCTGTACGTCCAATGTAATTACTTTCCCGCCATCGGCGAGACCTTCTGCAAAACACAATGCCGAGTATCCCAAATATGTGCCGATCTCGAGCACCACACGCGGGCTGATCATGTGCGACAGCATCGACAACACGCGTCCCTGATAAAACCCCGAGAGCATACTGCTCGATGCGGGCATCTCGCGGTAACAGTACTCCCGCAGCTCCGCGAGGATCGGGCTTTCGGCTGATGTGTGTGCCTCGGCGTAGTCGGTGAGGAGGTTTTTGATCTGTTCCATAAATTGCCTCCAGCTTCAGCTGGAGGTGCGGGGTTTACTTGCTCGCCGCCAAACTCGCCGTAAACTCCACGAGCGGCCGCAGCAGGTCGGTCTCGTAATTTGTGGCGACGTGCTGCATGATCGCCGTCATTCGCTCGAGGCCCATACCGGTGTCAACCGACGGGGAGGGCAGTGGCGTGAGGGTGAATGTGCCGTCCTCGTTTTGCGTGCGGTTGTACTGCATAAAAACGAGATTCCAAAACTCGATCGTCGTGTCACCCGGACCGTTGACCCAGTAGGCGGAATTCTTTTCCGAATCGTCAGGGTCGTCGCCCATGTAATAACTGATCTCGGTGTTGGGGCCGCACGGGCCAACATCCGCCATCTGCCAAAAGTTGTCCTTTCGCCCAAACGGCAGCACGCGCGAGGGGTCGGCGCCCATCTTGATCCAAAGATCCCGCGCCTCATTGTCGGGAGGCACCTCGCTGTCGCCCTCAAAGTACGTGAACCACAACCTGTTGAGCGGCAGCTTGAATTCGTCAAGCATCAGCTCCCATGCAAACCGGATCGCGTCCTCTTTAAAGTAGTCGCCAAAGGAGAAGTTCCCCAGCATCTCAAAAAATGTCTGGTGCCTC
>JBJMGO010000026.1:0-5002 GCA_045807825.1 Pyrinomonadaceae bacterium
CGCCGAGGAGCTCGTGCTCGACAAAGAATCGCGTGCGGTCACCGTCGAGGGCACCGGCCGCAAGATCTCATCGATAGATATCTGGTATTCGACCGATGCGATGAACGGTAAACACGCGAAGCTCACCGTCTATGGACGAAGCTAAAACGCTCTGCCTATAGGAGCATTCTCCGACAAAGAGGCTGTAGCACCCGCACAGCCTCTTTTATTTTTTAGCCATCAGTGCTATATCTCCATTCGTGAAGATACAAAAAGGCGTCCTCGCCGATCCACCTGAGGCAAAACCGGAGCCGCCAAAACCCGAGAGGCGTCCCGCTCCTACGGCGGCGGTGGTCGAAAAGGACCGCCTCTTCGAAACCCTGGATAAAGGACGATCGGGCAACCGGAACTACGCTAAGCTTTTCCTGATCGCCGTAGTAATAGTGCTGATCGCAGGCGGTGTGATCTTTTACATGACCCTGCCCGGCGTCGGGGATAAAGTTCGCGCTCCAAAAGGTCTCCAGCAGGCTGTCCGCGATCATCTCCTCGACAAGCAAAAGCGCGTCGCGACCGATATCACCTTTTACTACTGCGGCGGCGATTCATACTGGGCAGAATCCGGTGTTGAGAAACGCAGCGATATTCCCAATCCTGTTTATAAGCTGGACACTTATACGGTCAACGCAAAGGGTAAAGATCCGAGCTGGGAGATCACCTCAAAGCCCGTGAAGTCACCTGAGGAAAACAAACCCTGCACGTAACCGGCATCTTTTGTCGTTGACCTTACATAAACCACTTTCGCGTAGTTTTAGCTTTAGAAGTGGAGGTGTTTTATGAAAAAGAAACTAGCAGTTTTGGTTCTTTTGCTCTCATCAACCTTCGTCTTTTTACCGGCTATGTCTAATGGGGCCGATGCGCAGATCCGGGTTCAGTTCGGACGTACACATCACCGCCATTATCACCGCGGCTGGGAGCAGAGGCGGGGAATCGCCTACAACAACTACAACTACGGTCGCGATTATAACTACGGCCGCAGTGGCATGGTTCGGCAGGTCTATTATGTAAATGGCCGCCGCTACGTTCGCTGGGTCCGCAGCTACTAAGGAGACGATAGACACCTCTCCCCATCGGTTTCCAAAGGCCGCCCTAACAGAGCGGCCTTATTTATTTAAATTCAGTCAACCAGCCGCAAACATTGGAGAGAGAGACATTCCCGCCGCAAAGGATTATCACGACCTCGCTCTCGCTCGTGAAATTCCCTTTCAGCTTATCCGCCGCCGCGAGATTGCACGACGAGGCCGGCTCCGGCAGCACCTTTAACCGCTCTGCAATGAATCTCAACGCGTCCACCGCCTCCGCGTCTGTCACGACCGTAACGCTTTCAAACAGGTCGCGAACGAGGTTGAGCGTCGACTCGGTAACGTAAGGAGCTCCCAACGTTTTTGCTATAGAGGTGATCGCCGGCAGTGTCACCGGCTCGCCTGCCGCCAAAGCCTGCGACATCGCATCCGCTCCGACCGTCTCGACGCCCCATGCGCGTGCATTCGGATTCGATGCCTTAACGGCGATCGCAACACCGGCCGCGAGACCGCCGCCGCCAATGCTTGCAAAAACATCTGTCACATCAGGCAGGTCCTCGACGATCTCAAGCCCGACAGTTCCCTGCCCTGCTATCACGGCAGGGTCGTCGAAGGGATGCACCAGCGTCCTTCCCTCCGCCTCAAACTCCTTTACCCGTGCAAAGGCATCGGCGATCGTCGGCTGCAGATCGATCGTCGCTCCATAACCACGTGTTGCATCGAGATAATTCTGCGGAGTATTCTCCGGCATCACGATCACGGCATTGATGCCAAGCGTGGTCGCCGCGTACGCAACACCCTGCGCATGATTGCCGCCGCTTACGGCGACCACGCCTCTCGCCCGCTCTTCATCCGTGAGGCTTAGGATCTTGTTGAATGCCCCTCGAGGTTTGAATGATCCGGTCCGCTGAAACAGCTCATATTTGACATAAACATTTGTCCCCAGACGCTGTGACAGTGCGTGGCTGTGCTCGAGCGGCGTCCGCTTTAGGTATGGCCGGATACGCTCTGCAGCCTCGCGAATTGCGTTAATGTCCATGTGCTCCAAAATATCACGGAGCTCCTCCCACTTGTTATTTGGCTCAAAAACGGAGGTAATTATGGCTGACCAAGGAAAGTGCGCGCACGAGGGTTGCGGTTGCGCCGCAGCAGGTGATAACGAATACTGCAGCGACCACTGCCGCGACGCCGCCGATCAGGACATCGTCGAGATCGCCTGCGACTGCGGCCACCCAGGCTGCGGATAAGGGCTGGCCCCAGATCCACGATACGCAAAAGAAACGAACCGCCTCCTTCGGGCCCGGTTCGTTTCTTTTGTCATTACAGCATTCTCTATGGGTTTGTGCTGCCTCGACCAAAGAGCAGCCTGACGATCAACAGGAGAACGATCGCTCCGATGATCGACATTATCCAGCCGACCGAGTAGTTCTCGCCAGCCCAAAGTGATCTTGCGATCATGCTGCCCACAAAGGCACCGGCGATCCCCAGAAGGGCTGTTAAGAGCCACCCGAGAGCCCCCGCCGGCAACGCCTCGCGTCCCGGGAGCAACGCTCGCGCGATGACGCCTACTATCAAACCAACGATCAATTGTCCGATCAGATGAAACATATCGCCTCCTAAAGATCTTCTAAGGCCAGAATACGCCCATCTTAAGTGAAGGTTTGGTAAGGTTACTAACTTTTTGTCAGACGATGTGGTGGACGGCGTCAATGGAACGGCCGGGCCTCGAGCCCCTTAGAGAGCGGCTCAAGCCGGATATAGGCAAAACTCACCTCAAATGCATCACCCGTGTTGACCGCCAACAGTCCGGCGAGCACGGATGCGGGATAGTCAGCAGTGTAACGTGCGGCCTGGCGCCAGTCGCCCTTATCACTGTCACGCCATAAGAACGTAAAGTTTTGCCCCTCGCGCCTGATCCGTAAGCGCGTCTCACCGGCATCCGTCGGTACCGCCTCCGTCCTAACGATAGGCGCGATCTCATCTCCGTGTCGCACGATGACCTGAATGCCACTGGCAATGGTGCTCGCCCTCTCAAACCGAATGTAGTCCTTTTCGCCGACCCATATGATCAAGCCTGCTCCCTGATGATTTAGTACCGGATGTGCGACGACTTTCGTCTCTATCTCAAAGTCGCCGCTGATCGCTTTTAGATAACGTGGAGCGCTGTTGCGCTCAAGACTGAGGTCCTTCCCCCGGGGTAGGGTGAGGTGAAGTACCGCCAAATGCGTGTCATGCCCTGTCGGCGGGTGTGGGTCCGGATCGATCCACTCCCATCCAACCGGCCATTCTTTTGAGTAGGTATTAAAGCTGACGTTGGTGTTTGTCTGAACTGCGGACCCATTGATCGGAGAAGGCGTGGGCGTGGGCGGAGTAACAGCCTTATTCACCGGCTGTCCGCCACATGCAGCTAATACCAGGACGAGGAGCAGGCCGCGAGGATCATTCCTCATCGCGCCCTGTGCGTTGTGTACTGTGCATTGCAGACTTTGCTGCACCGAGGATCCCAGCGTCGTCATTGAGCGTGGTCCTCACGATCTTCGCTCGCTCGGCAGGCTCCGCGAACGCGCGATATTTAACTTCCTTCGTCAGCGGTCCTATGAAAGCATCCCAGGCGGCCGACGCTCCGCCGCCGATGACGATCATCTCGGGATTGAAGGTGTTGACGAGTCCGGCGAGCGCGATCCCAAGATGCTCCGCCATATTGTCGAATACGGCCTTGGCCTGCGGCTCATTTGCCTTCCATTTGTCGAACAGCTCATGCGAATTGGCCACGTCCAGTCCTGCTTCGCCGGCCATCCGTACCAAGGCGGTCGCCGAGGCAAACTGCTCGACGCAGCCGTTGCTCCCGCACCCGCACGTATGCCCCTCAGGCTCGACACAGATGTGCCCGAGCTTCCCCGCCCCGCCGTCCGGACCTCTCAATGGAATGCCGTTGACGAAGACTCCGCCGCCGACACCTGTTCCAAGCGTGATCATCAGCCAGTTGCCGAGTCCTTCCGCCGCTCCTAACCAACCCTCTCCGATCGCTGCCGCTGTCGCATCGTTTTCGAGGACGACCGGTATTCCAAGCCTCTTCGACAGTAGGGCGCCCAGGTCCGCTCCCTCAAGCGTTGGAAGATTTGGCAAATGACGCAGCATGCCGCTCGACGTGACATTTGCCGGGACGCCGATACCTATCGCGGCGAATTGCATGGAGGTCGCCCCGCGACATTCCTCCGCCATCTCGTAAAACAATTCCACGAGCTGCTCGGGACTAACGCCCTTGGGTGTTGCCCGCCGCACAAGGTGGAGCACCTGCCCCGCCCCGTCCACGGCCGCCATCCTAACGTTTGTACCGCCGAGATCGACGGCAAGCACCACTTCAGTCATCTCTGTATATGTGAGCGGGGAATCACCCGCCTCCTTATGTAAAACACGGGGGTATTTGAACAGAATTGCCGTCGTTCCGCAAAACATACAAGCTATGTCCTGTGGAATACATTGAATAAGTGAAGAGAAACCTAGTATTTTTGAGGGAAAGGCATTGCAACCACCCCAAATGTGGGGTAAGATACAGGCGAATTCTGTTGTGATGATGGAAAGTAGGAAGAGCATAGCGCGCTTCTGTGGTTTGTAAGTTTCTGTTTATTGACATCGTAGCCGTAGTTGTGTAAAACATTGTAAAGGCTGACCTTTAGCCCTTTTTCAGACCGGCTCGTGAGTTTATGAAGGATTTGGCTAGGTGGATGCGAATGACGGTTTCGGCGACGTTATCTGTCGTCGTTTTCACGACGTCTTCGTACCTAGCCTTCGCGCAAGTGCCTTTTGCAGGCGAACTGCTGGTCTCCGGCAACAACGTCACGGTCAACGGCGAATCTGCTGCAAACGGTCGTACGATCATGGTTCCGAGCAGCATCGTCACCGGTCCCGGCAGCTATGCCACGCTGAATTTTCCGAATGTCGGA
>JBJMGO010000027.1:0-9415 GCA_045807825.1 Pyrinomonadaceae bacterium
CGAGTATTTTGCCAGTTCGCTTGCCTGCAACATAGCAAGTTGACACGTAGTTGTAGCGGCGGAGATCTTTTATCGATCGGGCGATATCGTTGACGTTCCTCGTGCCGTCGACGTTCACTCGATAAGCCAGGTCCTTATCGACTGCCAGGTCGTAAACGGCCGCTAGGTGGAATATCTGCGTCGTCTCCGCCTTGATGACGTCGAGGTCCTCGGCTGCAATACCGAGGTCGGGCTGCGTAATGTCGCCCTCCACTATGACAAAGCTATCGAGCGGCACGCCCCGCTCTGCCGCAATCAGCTCGGCCTCGGCCATCGCCTTTTCGACAAATCGCGGCTCGACCAGGAGGAAGAACTGCTTCTCAGGATGCGCCAGCCTCTCAACGAGTCTGCTTGCGATAAACCCGGGAAAGCCGGTCATGAATATCGATTCGCGAAAGAGCACGGGACTAGTGTACCAAGGCGGTCTTTACTGTTCACAGTTCATTATTCACGGTCACTTTTTCCACAGCCCTGTGGAAAAATGTTTACTTCTCCATTTGGTCTGTGCTAAATTTGCCGGACCCGGAAGGCGTATGAGGATACAGGAAATGCGGTCGGGCCGCGCTTACCTTGCTAAGCGTGTTTCCGCCCAACAGAGAATTCCCTACGGATCGCGTGCTCTCGAGGAGCGCGAGCTCGATCGAAAAGAAGAAGAGCAGCGTATCTATACCCCACACTCCGAACTGGAGAAGAGCCAGTGGTCCCTCGTTTCATTCGGCGGAGTCGAAGCCGGCGGACTGACGTATCAGCAGGCTACCCGCCTTATGGAAGCCCTCAGCGAGAGCGGCATCAAAGGCCTCTGCATCATCACCGATGTAGCCGCACTCAAGATCGATTAGAACTCGATCACGACCTTTCCAAAGCTTTCGTTTGAAGCCAAATACGTATAAGCCTCGCGGGCTTTATCTGCGGGGAAAGTGCGGTCGATGATCGGCTTGAGCTCGCCGGTCACGAAGGCTGCTAGGAAATCGTCGGCAAATGCGCGGGTGGCAGTCTCCTTCTCCTCCAAGGTGCGGGCGCGGAGGACGGTGCCGATGATCTTTGCGCGTCTCTGCAAAGTTAGGCCCAGATCGATCTCACTTGCGCGGCCGGCTGTGAGACCGACAAGGATGATGCGGCCCTGAAGCGCGAGTGCGGCGAGATCCTCGGGAAAGTAGCTGCCGCCGACAAGCTCGAGGACAACATTTGCGCCGCGGCCGGCGGTCAACTCTTTTACCGTGTCGGCGAAGACTGGCCCCTCGGCCGTTACGATCCCGTTATCCAACCCGAGATCACTGCATCGGTCAAGCTTGTCCGCGGTTCGCGATGTGCCGATGACGGGGTTGCCGAGTGCCTTTGCCATTTGAAGCCCGGCAAGGCCGACACCGGAGCCGACCGCGTGGATGAGGAGCGTCTCACCATTACGCAGCTGGCCCTGCGAAAAGACTGCGTCGTGCGCGGTGATGAAGGCCTCGGGGATCGCCGCGGCCTGAGCGAAGGAGAGGTCCTCAGGCACGCCCATCAGGAGCCGCTCGTCGATCACGACCATTTCCGCCTGTGCCTCGCCTGATGTGATCGCCATTACTCGGTCGCCGCTCTTCCACGCTGTGACTTCGCTGCCGACGTCGACGATCTCACCTGCGAATTCCAGTCCTGGAATATTGGGCGAGTACCCATGCGGCGGCGGATAGCTGCCGCGGGACTGCATCAGGTCGGCGCGGTTGAGCGCTGCGGCGTGAACACGCACAAGCACCTCACGCGCCTGAGGCTGTCGCGGCTTGGGCACTTCGCGGAGATCGATGCTTTTGCCGTCAAACTCAAAAAAATAAACCGCTCGCATAGGAATATTTCACCACAAAGAGCACAAAGGACACGAAGGATATCTGATTACTACCCCTTAGTGTCCTTTATGCCTTTGTGGTGAAAACCGGTTAGCGAAGCTTTGCTTCGACGTTGTTAGCTTTGAGGGTGCTGCCCGTCGCACGTTCGTAATCAGCGATGGACTTGTTGAGGTCTGTACGGGCCCGAAGCTCGGCACTTTGTGCTGAGGCCAGTGCGGTTTGGCGGTCGAGAACGCGATAAACGTCCGACTGACCGTTATCGAGTTTTCGCTGTTCGGATTCGTATTGCCGCTGCGAGTTCTCGCGAGCGATCGAGGCCGCTCGAAGGCGTGCTTCATTCGTACGAACGGCCTGGATGGCATTGCGGACGTCGATCTGGACGTTCTGCTCGATCTGCTCGCGCTGCGTGTCGAGACGCTCGGCATCGACGAGCGATCTGCCGTAAAGGGCTGATGCGATCCTGTCCTTCCCGAAGAGCGGGATGTTGAAAGTGACGCCCACACGGAAATCCGGATCGCTATTCTTAAAGATATCGGTAAATGCCGACCCCTGGCTGCCGATCTGATGCAGGAAGGTTTGTTGTTGCTGCTGCAGGGCGATACACCCGGGCGAGGTCGGTACCGCACAGACCGTGGATGCAAACGGATTTGAAAAGACCGGGTTTTGCCGCCCGCCGATGCCTAGTGACGAGTAGCTCGCCGTGAGATCGATCTGCGGCTTGCGCTGGTCCTTATATAGACGTTGATCAATGCGGTTGATATCGCGCTGCGTCTGATTGATCTCAAGCTCAGGCCGGTTCGCCAGCGCGGTCGAGAGAGCATCACCAAGAGTCGGGTCGGGTGCGATCTGCTCCACGGGCTCGACGGGCGTGATGGATTTGCTCCAGATCGGATTCTCGCGGCTTGGCGACAGCAAGCCTTTGAGGACGTTCTCTGCAAGATTAACGGTATTCAGCGCGTCATAGACGGATTGCTCGAAATTGGCGACCTGCGTCTCGGCGGCAGTGATGTCGATCGGAGCGAGCTGGCCCTCGTTCACGAGACGGCGATTGTGCTCGAGCTGCTGCTTTGCATCACGAACGGCGTCACGCTGGACCTGGAGATTCCGCAAGGCGTAGGTGAGGTCCCAATACGCCCGCTGCACGCTCGCGACAGTATCGATCGCCCGCTGTCGGAATTGAATATCCGAAAGATGTATATTCCGCTTGGCTATCTCAATGTTGCGCCGGTTGGCGTCAAAGTTCCGACCGCGAAATAACGGCTGCGTAATGAAGAATCCCGTGCTCGCCGTCAGTTGGGGCGAGAGCAGCGTGATGGGGCTGTTGCTCGTGACACGCGTACTGTTGAACTGCCACCCATACGAGGTTCCCCACTTTGGAATGTAGCCCGTGATATTGGCATTCGCGTTGACCGTACCCGTTACCTGACGAGGATTTGTGCTGAATATGCTGACGTTTGGAGTTGTGGAGTTCTCCTCATTCGTGGACCCGATCAGACGCGGCTGGTAAACGCCTTTAGCCGCCAATAGATCGAACTCAGACGCCTCCTCGACCTTTCGCGAGACCTCGATGTCGAGATTATTACTGAGCGCCATCTCGATGGCATCGGTCATGCTGAGCGTCTTTTGGTCCGTCAGTTCCACACCAACGCGGCCAAGCTCAGGCAGACTGAGGTCGCGATTCTCATATCCCGGTGCCACAGTCGGAACGGGTATCGCCTCCGGAGCAGGTGTCGGCGTCGGCGCGGGAGTCTGTCCGCCGGCGATAGCGACGGACGCAGCGAGTATGATCGGAGAAAGGAATAGAAGCTTCCGCATAGGTTTCGGACGACTAGTTTTTTGTAATTATCGATGTCGTCGCCGTAGCAAAGCGCCGCTTCATACCGCCGAAGAGACGCGCCGAAAGTTGGTTGACGTAGGAAAAGATCTGCATCTCCGCGAGATCGTCGAATATGGAATAAAACACCGGCACCGCCAGCAGCGTGAGCAGCAGACACATCGTCTGTCCGCCGACGACCAGCACACCGATCGAGCGATTTGTGCCCGCACCGGCACCGCTGCCGATCACAAGCGGGATCATTCCCGCGACGAGCGCGATCGTTGTCATCAGGATCGGACGCAGACGGTCGCGATTGGCTTGAATGATCGCGTCGTAACGGCTCATTCCTTTAGAACGCAGTCCGTTAGTGTGATCGATCTGCAGGATCGCGTTCTTTTTCACAACACCGAAAAGCAGCAGCAATCCGAGGCCGGAGAAGATATTCACGGTTTGCCCCGTGATCAGCAGTGCAAAAATGCCGAATGGTATCGACAGCGGCAGCGTCAGCAGGATCGTGATCGGGTGGATAAAGCTCTCGAACTGCGCCGCCAGCACGATGTACATAAAGATGAATGACAGTGCGAAAGCGAGCAGGAAGTAAAACGCAGCCTTGCCCATCTCCTTTGACTGACCGACGTAGCCGGTCCTGTATTCGGCCGGCAGGTTCATCGTCTTGACGTACTCGTCGATCGCCGCGGTGATCGATGTCGCCGAGCCGCCGGGCTTTGTGTTGGCAAGGAGCGTGATCTGGCGCTGGCGGTTTGTCCGATCGATCGAGCTCGGTCCCGTGCCTGCTTTTACTGTAACCACACGGTCGAGTGTGACCCATCCGAGTTTTGCGGATGGTACGATAACGCGCTTTAGACCCTCGATACTTGTACGAAAAGGATCGATGGCTTTTACATAGACATCGTACTGGTCCGTGCCCTCGTTGAATGTGGTCGCCTGCTGTCCGGCCACAAGCGTATTCAGCGCCTGTGAGACGTCGCCGACACGTACGCCTAGATCAGCCGCAGTGTCCCGATCTACCTCGAGCTGCAGCTCGGGTTTGCCTGCGATGAGCGTCGTGTCTACGTCCACGGCATCGGGGATGGTCTTCATCCGCTCAAGGATCTTTTGCGAGTATTCCGTGAGCTTCTGCATGTCAGGTCCGGTGACGATGAACTGCACGTTGGCGTTTCTAAAGCCGCCGCCCGAGAAAGCCTGCACCTGCTGCACGCTCGTCCTAAGCTCTGGCGGGAACTTTGCCGTCAGCATCTCACGAGCCTTCGCCATCACGTGCTCCTGCGAGTCCGAGCGGTCGGCGATGTCGCTCAGTTTGACGTAGATGGTGCCGGAATTTACGACCAACTGTTGACCGCCCCCGACTGTGGAAAGAGTGTCGGTGACGCCCGGGAGCTTGCGGATCTCAGTGGCGATCTGCTCAAACGTTTGAGCCGTCTGACCAAGGCTTGAACCTTCAGGTGTGCGTACCGAGATCTCAAATTGAGACTGGTCGTCGACGGGAAGAAAATTCTTCCCGACGAACATGAACAACGGGATGATGCTCAGAAAAACGAGCACGCACAACGTGATGATCACCCAACGGTGAGCCATCGAGAACCGCAAAAGGTATGCATACACGCTGTCGACATACTTGAACCATCCTTTGTAGTGCGTGTCCTCCGGCTCGTGAGCCTCGATCATGCCGTCGCCCTTGATCGGCTCCGACTCGACCGGCTTTACGCTCTTTTTGCGGGGCCTGATCAGCCGCGCTGCGAGCATCGGCGTCAACGTGAAACTGACGATCAGCGATACCGCCACCGCGAAGGACGCGGTCAAGCCAAACGACGACATAAATTTGCCGACGATGCCCTGCATAAAGCCGATCGGCACGAACACGGCCATCAGCGAGAGTGACGTCGCGAGCACCGCGAGGCCGATCTCGCGAGTTCCCTCGATCGCAGCTTGAAAGGGATTCATTCCCTTCTCGTCGATAAAGCGGAAGATGTTTTCGAGCACGACGATCGCGTCGTCGATCACGATACCGACCATCAACGTCAGCGAGAGCATCGTGATGGAGTTGAGCGTGTAGCCCATCGCGTACATCAAGCCGAATGTCGAGATGATCGACGTCGGAATTGCGAGAGCCGCGATGAACGTCGACCTAAAGCTCCAGAGGAACAGGAAGACAACGATCGACGCGAGTATCGATCCGACGATCAGGTGCTCCTCGATCGAGTGAAGCGAATTCTCGATAAAGATCGAGTTGTCGCCGATGATCCGCATTTCAAAATCGGGCGGCAGCGACGACTGGATCTCTTTCAGACGATCCTTGATGTCGCGGGCGACCGCGACAGTGTTTTGGCCGGACTGCTTGGCGACGATCAGCGTTACGGCCGGTTTACCGTTGAGCCGAGCCTCGGAGCGAAGGTCCTGGCCGCCATCCTCGACGTAGCCAAGGTCCTTGACCTGCACCTGATAACCGCCGCGGGTTGCGACCACGACATTTGCGAACTCACCAGGTTTTTGGATCTTGCCGACGGTGCGGACACTCGTTTCCTTTTGTCCCTCGTCGAGCCTCCCCGACGGAAACTCAACGTTCTGGATGGCGAGTGCTCCCGAAATCTCGGCCGGCGTGATGTTGTAGGAGCGCATCTTGTCCGGGTCCACCCAGACGTTGATCTGACGCTCCTGACCGCCAATGATCTGAATATCACCGACGCCATTTACCGACTCGATCCGCTCTTTTACCTTGTGCCTCGCGATCTCCGTGACCTCTCGGAGCGCACGGGGTGCAGACACCGAGATACGCAGCACTGGCGCGGCATCGGTGTCCAACTTCTGGACCGTCGGCTGCTTAGCCGTCTGGGGCAACTTTGGAATGACCGTTTGGACGCGGTTCTCAACCTCCTGGGCTGCGACGTTCACGTCCTTCTCGAGCACGAACTGGACAAAGACCTGCGAGATCCCTTCGATCGATGTTGAGCGCAATTCATCGATACCGCTGATCGTGTTGACCGATTCCTCGATCTTGTCTGTGATCTCGGTCTCGATCTCCTGCGGCGACGCACCGGGATTCGCGACGGTGACGGTGATCGTTGGAAAGTCGATCTTTGGAAACAGGTCGACCCCGAGTGAAAGGAACGAAAACGCTCCCACCACCACGAGCGACATGATGAGCATCGTCGCAAAGACAGGACGTTTTACACAGACCTCAGCAAGCCACTGCATATCAGTTTGCCCTCACCATCACTGCGTCGTAGAGCTGAGCGACGTTGCTTGTCGCGATCAGCTCGCCCTCCTGCAGGCCTTGCTTTATCTGGATCATGTCGCCCTCGAGCAACCCCGTCTGCACGAGACGCTCATGTGCGACGCCGTCCTTGATGACGTAGACCTTGTTGTTATCGCCCTCGGCTTTGACGGCCGATGCAGGTACCATCACCGCGTTCTCCGGCTGTGATTGCGTAATACGCACGGTCGCGAATTGCCCCGGCTTGAGCAGTCCGTCTGTATTCGGCACCTCCGCCTCGACGGTCAGTGTCCTCGCCGTCGCGTTCAGGCTCGGGAGCATGCGAACTACCGTACCGGCAAAGCTGCGCTCAGGATAGGCGCTGGTTTGCAGCGATATCCCCTGGCCCATCGAAACCTTACCGATCGACTGTTCTGGAACGTCGATCTTCAGACGCAGCGGCGATGTGCGTACGATCGTGCAGATCCTTGCATTCGGCGCGCTGGGCGAAATGTACTCACCGGGATCAGCCACCCTCTCTGAGATAAACCCGCTGATCGGCGAAAGGATAGCCGTGTCCGTTATGCCTTTTCTCGCCTGATCCACCTGCGACTGAGCAGTACCGATGGCTGCCCTCGCGGCCGCAACCTGAGCGTCCGCGGAGTCGACCGCTCGCTCAGCGACGACCGCGCCGTTACGCGCGTCCTCGTATTGACCTGAGAGCGCGTCTCGCTGGGACTTTCGCTGGTCGTAGGCAGAACGCGAAAGATCGCCTGACTCAAGTAATTTCTGAGAACGAACGAGTTCCTTTTCCGCGAGGTCGAGATTAGCCTTTGCCGACCGGACCTGCGGGAAATTGTCGACACTAAACCTCACGCCTGGGGCCAAGCCTAATCTTGCCCTGGCCTGCTCGGCATTCGCCTGCGCCGTGTCGAGAGCCTTTCGCTGCTGCTCAAGCTGGGCCTCCGATTGTTGTAAACGGATCTGGGCGTCGCGAGGATCGAGACGTACGAGTACGCTGCCTTTCTGCACGAAACTGCCGACATCAAAATTTACCTCAAGGATCTTGCCCGCAACGTTAGGAGCAACATCGGTCGACTCGTCGCTCGCAAGGTTGCCGGTCGCCTCAAAATACGTCGGGATCGGCTTTACGATCGCCTGTGTAGCCGTCACGTCAACGATCGCCGGCGTGGCGTTGGCATTTCCGTTTGCCGTCGTCGCTCCGCGCGCGCCGCAGCCGTAGAGCAGGGCCGTGACCGCAGATAGCGCGAGCGCAAGAGAAAATTTGCTCAAATGGATCTTCGTCATGAGTGCTCAGGCACGGATACCGTCAAGGAGTATCTCCGAAAAATTGCGGGCCGCTTCCTCGTTGGTTATATCGAGGAGGTTTCGCCCCTTATCAAAAAGAATGATGTTCGTAGAGTGGTGGATCAACATTCCCGTAAACGCTCTTACCGCCACTCGCGGATGGATCTCGCGAAACGCACCGTCCCGCTGCCGCTCCTCGATGTATCCGCCGATAAAGCCGTATATTTTTACGATGGACTCGGTAAAGAACCGCTCGGCTAGGCCGTGATCTTCCAGCGCCGAATAAAACATCAACCGCATGAATGGCACGTCCGACTGCTGTTTATTGAGCGCGTTAAGAGCGAGCCGGTAAAAGACGGTCCTATCGTCTTTACGATTGATAGCCGCGATGAGTTCGGCATCCTCCTCCCATGGGAATCGCATTCCTGGGTGGCACTCGCGGTCGCTGAGGATCGCATCGTAGATGTCCGTTTTTTTAGCAAAATGGCGAAATACCATCGCCTCCGACACTCCGGCCGCGCGGGCGATCTCTTTGGTCGTCGTCCCCGCAAAGCCCTTGCGCGAAAAGAGATCGATCGCGGTCCTTAGTATCTGCTCGCGCCGCATGTCGCCCTTCATTCGTGGGGCGTGCTCATTCTTGGCTATATCAGTGATCACTTCACTTCCTTGCCCGTCTAAGTAAGTGCTTACTTACAAGGCCGAAATGACGAGTCTACACGGGGGAAATGCGCTTTGCAAGCATAAAAATGCGCGAACTTTGGCAGGGGAGGTTCGTTATTATCACTACGGCCGAGAGCCAAAAAACGGAGGTAATCATATGTCTGAGTTTGAAGAAGAAGTACAGAAAGCTGAAAGAGAGCTGAACTCCAGCCTGGCGCCATTGGGGACGAACGGAACGGACGAGTTCCTTGGAGATCTGAAGTTGCATGCCGAGGAGTACGGCCGGCAGATCAAGGACGTGGCATCACAAGCATATGAGGTGGCCAACGAAAAATGGGCACAGGCGGGAGACAAATTTCGGGATATCTCGAGCAAAGATCCCAGTGAGCTCGTTGAGGACGCGAAGGAATTCGCAAGGCAAAAGCCTGCGCATGCCATCCTGATCTCCGCGGGCGTAGGACTTGTTTTAGGGCTGCTGCTCCGGCGCGGACGCAAGTAGATAAAGCGCTCAGTCAGCCGCCCAATGTGCCGGCGTAAAGATGGCTAGGAGATCGGAAGAGC
>JBJMGO010000028.1:0-5841 GCA_045807825.1 Pyrinomonadaceae bacterium
AGCTGATGGTGGTCGACGGCGGCGATTTCAGAAAACAAATTCAGTAAGCCTGAAATACACTGATTTGAAGCCTCCCCTCAGTTACTTTAGTTCTCACGAAAAACATGAGAAAGCCATCCTTTAAAAAAGGTTGAACTCCGTTAAACCCGCCTGCTATAATAGATCCTGACCGGGTCGTCTCCTCCCGACTTTCTAATAAGAACATGCTTTCCCCAAACACCTTGTTGAGCAAGGCGAGATATCGCGTCGAACGTGTCCATTTAAGCGGGCCACGGGTGAGCGTCTACGTTGCGGTCGATCAAAGCGTCGACCAGACAGTTCTCGTCGTAGAACATCCCGGCAGCGAGGTCGTTCCTGTGCCGGCACACGCCGGGCTGCTGAAGTTTACGCATTCCTTTGTGATGAACGGCCGCCGATACGACGTTACTGAGCCGGTCGAGCTGCGGAGCCCCACAAAGCCTGTGGCGAAGACTTGGGATGAGTTCTCAACCATTTTGATGGCGATGAACTCACTCTCGGCGGGCCCAAGCATGAGCCACGAGATCGGACCAAAGACGCTCGTATCGACGAGCGAGTCCGTTTACAAGCTTTTGCCAGTAGAATCCGAAGCCTCTCAGGTCGAGATCGAGGCCTGGCACATTCCTATCGAGAGGATCTGGCACGATCTGGATCACATCTCGCAAAAGGCCATCTACAACGCATGGGACGAGGCGAGCATTGCCGATCTCGAACGACCCGTCGACGAGGCAAGCGATCTATATTCTCTCGCGGCCTTGTTCTATCACATCTTCGCGGAGATCACGCCGCCGAGCGCATTTGAGCGAACGGTCGTTGGTCTTGACGAGAGCGATCCACTTGTCGCTCCGCAGGCTCTCGAGCCGGCACTCGGCGATGAAGCAGGTGCATTCCTTGTGAAATGTCTCGAGCTGCGGCGCGATAGACGTTTTGGTTCCTTTGAGGAGGCCATTATGAGCCTCCCGACACTCTCGCTGCCAAAACGTGAAGTTGACGACGAAGACGATCCATTGGAGATCGAGGCACCTGCTCGGACACAGCAACGCACGACAGCAAATACTATTCTTGCTGAGGTTGACGTGCTCCAGGCCGTGGAAGTCGCGGCCAACGACATCGCAGAGCCAGCTACCCAGCCGGTGACGCAGACGCAACCGACCGTCCAAGTACAGACGGATGATGACAACGTGCCGAGCTTCGCCTTTGAAAAGGTTGAAAAAAGCGGCGTGGGCATGAAATTTGTACTGGCAGGCGTATTCATCGCCGTGGCTGGTGGAATCGGCTGGGGATTGTACCAGTTCTCCCAAACGAACGCTGTTGTCACGCCGGTCTCGGCAGAGGTTGCGGCACCCATAGTTCGGACTGAGCCAGTGGCGGCCCCTTCGCCCGGTCCTACCGAGGATATAACTGCCACATCTGCAAGCGTCACTTCTGACCCAGATACTGCCCAAGCCGCACGAACCGACGCCGCTCACCCACGGCAAACGGCTGCAGTAAAACCTGCCGCCAAAGCACCTTCCACATCAGAAACAAAGGCTAAGAAGAAGGTCACGGTTGACGACCTGATAAACGACAACTAAACGGTTATGAGAGTGAGATTCTTTACTCGTGAAAGGGCCCAGGACGCTGTTCTCGCCCTCGTGATCCTAATGCTGCTGGCGATCGCTACGCTGCCCGCCCGAGCACAGTCGTCTCAGCTCAGTCTGGCTGATATTTTGATCGCATTGCGTTCGAAAAAAGCTGACATCGGCGAGAAGAACAAGATCCTTGCCGAGGCGGTCAAACAGCGCGGGATCACATTCTCACTGACACCTGAGATCGAGAAGGAGCTAGACGGCACCGGTGCGGCTAACGATCTGATAGCCGCCATTCGACAGAAAATGCCTGCTCCGCCGTCCACGCAGATGCCGGTAAAACCTGCGCCCGAGGTGGTCAAGCCGGTGGAGGACTTTGCGTACTTTCGCAGTCGGGTTAGTGATGAGCTAAAGAACGGCAATACCGACGCTGCTTTCGCAGATCTCGAAAAGGCGATCGCCCTCGATCCCAAGGACGCGGGTGTAAGGCACGATCACGCGATGCTCCTCGTGCAAAAGAATGATCTCCCGGCCGCGGCGGCAGAATACTCAAAGGCCTCAGAATTGGCACCCGACGACGTCAGGAACTATATCGGCCGAGCCGATGTTTACGAGCGGATGGGCAAGCTCCCCGACGCTCTCGCTGATTATCAGAAGGTGCTCACGATCAATCCCGCTGATAAAAACGCGGGTGCGGCGGTTGTGCGGGTATCTACAGCATTAACAAAGGCCGTAATGGACCTTAACGCAAAACAAGCCGCACCGCCCGTGGAAAAGAAGAGCGAGCCTGTCTCGACTCCGCCGACCGTCACAAAAGAACAGGTCTCAACCGCACAGGCCGATCCGCCCAAGTCAGAACCGGCGACCGCTGTTGTCGAAGAATCAAAAGGGCCGCTGAACGTCGGCAACCTGTTGCCCTACTGCATAGACCTTGTAAAGCCCGCGTATCCGACCATGGCAATGAACATGCGAACCACGGGTGATGTCGCTGTGGCGGTGACACTGGATCCTAACGGTAATGTTGTCGATGCAAAGGCAACGAGCGGAGTTGCGACGTTGCGCTCGGCGGCCGAGCTTGCGGCGAGGCGTTCAAAATTCAAACCCGTCATCACAAATGGAAAGCCGGTCAAGGCGACCGGCGTTATGAATTACACATTCAAGTTGTAAGGATCAGTAAGCGGCGACAGGACCGTTGGACTTGACGCCGCTGGCTTCCTGGGCGATCTTGACGCCGACGGATGCTCCAATGCGCGTCGCTCCTGCCTCAAACATCGCGCGTGCGTCATCGATCCCCTTGACGCCGCCAGAGGCCTTAACACCAAGAGCTTTGCCGACAGTGTGACGCATCAGAGAGACGTCGTGCGCGGTTGCTCCGCCCTTGGCAAAACCCGTCGAGGTCTTGACGAAATCTGCCCCCGCATTTTTCGCGGCGAGACAGGCACGCACCTTTTCTTCATCCGTGAGAAGCGCGGTCTCAATGATCACCTTACAGAGGATGTGGTTCTCGTGCGCGGCGTCCGCGACGGCCTTGATGTCGTCCTCGACCCCACAGTCGTCGCCGCTCTTGAGGGCACCGATATTGATGACCATGTCGACCTCGCGAGCACCGTTAAAGATCGCGCGACGGGTCTCGTACGCTTTAACGTCGGGCAAGGTCGCACCGAGCGGAAATCCAATAACAGTACAAACCGGCACACCGGTGCCTTTTAGAAACTGAGCAGCAGTCTTCACCCAGCTTGGGTTGACGCAAACGGAAGCGAAGCCAAATTGAGCGGCCTCCTCGCAAAGTTTGCGAATATCGGCCTCTGCGGCCTCAGGCTTCAAAAGTGTGTGATCGATGAGCGCGGCCCAGTCGTGTGCCGTCGCCGTCTCGCCAAGCACGATGCCGATACGTTCCGCTCCGGCATCGACGATACGTTCAACATCCGCCCGGCAGAATGTCGGGCAAAAATCGTCGCCGCCGCCGAGCTTCGAAAGTACAAGATCGGTGATCTGATCGACGAGTTGGTTGTAGTTGCCGTTGATTTGCATCGAGTCCGCTATTTTAACACCTTGTGCCGCTGCAGAACCCCTAACATCGATATTGCTTATCGATATTGTCGATCTTTGCAACGCGCTTTTTGTGGCGGTCCTCGGTGATGTCGGTTGAGATAAAGGCGTCAATGATCTGCTTGAGCTCATCGAGGGAATTCTGCCCGGCACCGAGGGACAGAATGTTTGCGCCGTTGTGCTCACGCGAGTTTTTTGCGAGTACGACGGAATAGCACGCGGCCGCTCGGACGTTTGGGACCTTGTTAGCGGCCATCGCGCTGCCGATGCCGGCACCGTCGACGATGATGCCGATATCAACCTGGTGCCCGCCGACGCTTTTTGCGACTGCGTGAGCGAAGTCGGGATAGTCGACCGCTTCCTCGCTCTCAGTGCCAAAGTCACGTACATTCAGGCCCTGATCGGATAAGTAGGATTTGATTTGCTCCTTGGTCTTAAAGCCCCCGTGATCGGAGCCGATGGCGATGGAGCGGACCTTCGCGGTAGTTTTCCGAGAGGTCTTACGGATCAGTTCGAGGCGGCGGTCTTTTACGATATCCTCCGCTAGTGAGGTAAATTTTGCCTTCTCGGCGATGCGAACACGAGAGCCATCCTCGAGCCCGCGAAGGTCGTCCTCAGTGATCAGGGACTTTGCGGATTCATCGCGGTCCCATTCGCGGGCCATCTTGTCTTTGAGCGAATTGACGATGACGTGCTCGGGCTCGTGCACGGCGGCGTGCGGTGCGGTATCGTCATCGCTCGGAACGCTAGCGAGGACCTGCTTTACGAGCTCGCGAACGCGATCTCGGGTGTCTTTATTTACTTCTGCCATTGAAGTCGTGCGGTCATTTGAATAATATTGGCATTCAAGTCACCAATCAACCAACCAAGTATGTCGACCGGATCCACACAGGCAGCAATGTCGGAATTTCAGAACTCAAATCTTGAGGTCCTCTTTAACGAGGAGCAGATCGCCGCGAGGATAAAGGAGCTCGGAGACGAGATCACACGCGAATATGCCGGCAAGGACCTTGTTCTCGTGAGTGTCCTCAAGGGGTCGTGCGTGTTCCTCGCGGACCTGATGCGTGCCATCGATCTCAAGCTCACCATCGATTTCATGGCGGTCTCGAGCTACAAGGACCAGAGGAAATCGACGGGTGACGTCGAGATCCTCAAGGACCTTTCAAACCCGATCCGCGGCAAAGACGTGATCGTTGTCGAAGACATTATCGACACCGGCCTCACACTCTCGCGGCTGCTCGAGATCCTGGGTTCACGCGGCGCAACTTCGATCAGACTGGCGGCGTTTCTCGATAAACCGGAACCTCGGATAAAGACGCAGGTGAAGATCGATTACACGGGATTCGTCATTCCGAACCAATTTGTGGTCGGTTATGGCCTCGATGCGGCCGGAAGGTACAGGAATCTGCCGTTTATCGCGATCGTCAAAGACCCCTCTGCTGCGTAAGTAGGAACGACGAGATCACACGAAAAGCACCAAACACGACTCTCCATTTTGTGCCCTTTCGTGCAATTTCGTGGTTACTTCTTCGCCTTGACCAAGCCGGAGCGTTCCCGTATAATCTGAACTTTTCGATTAGCCGCTGAATTTGCGCCTATCGAGGAGCGAAACAAATGAGTTACGCAATTATTAGGACAGGCGGTAAGCAGTTTGCCGTAGAGAACGGGCAGACGCTGCGTGTGCCCACGCTTGAGGCCGAGGCCGGAAAGCAGGTGGACGTCGAGACGCTCGTTGCCGACGGCAAGACCGGCGCCGGCACGCTCAAAGCGACCGTCGTTGCGCACGGCAAGGACGACAAGGTCATTGTCTTCAAGAAAAAGCGCCGCAAGCAGTACAAGCGCAAACAGGGACATAGGCAAGGGTTTACGGAGATCAAAATAGACTAAGTGACGAGGGACGAGGACGAGGGCTCAGTAACTCGTCACTGTTCACTGTTCACTGTTCACTAGAGCAATGGCACATAAAAAGGGAGTAGGTTCATCCAGGAACGGACGCGATTCTAACGCGCAGCGGCTCGGACTAAAGAAGTTTGGCGGTGAGCATGTGCTCGGCGGCAACATTCTCGCCCGCCAGCGCGGCACCAAGTGGAAGCCTGGGACAAACGTTGGCCGGGGCAAGGACGATACGCTCTTCGCGTTGATCGAGGGCTTCGTCAAATTTGAGGACAAGGGCCGCAGGGGTAAGTTCATCAGCGTTCATGCTGAG
>JBJMGO010000029.1:0-10877 GCA_045807825.1 Pyrinomonadaceae bacterium
ATACAGGTCCCAGACGAGATCGCGCAACTCGAGCGCGATAGATTGAATGTGAGGGTCGAAAGCCTCTAGGAAACCCAGGAGATCACCTTTGTCCTGCTTTGCCACGCGAGGGAGTTTAGCACAATGGAGTAGTGACGCGTTTAGCATCTTCAACATAGATCACATGCGACGGGACCACGCCTAAAGGCGTCACTCTTACTCTAGATTCCACGCGAACTGACTTCTCAAACGTAGGAGCGTACGGTCGAGACCGATGATCTCAAAAACCGACAGCATCGACGGGCCGACGGCGACACCGGTGAGTAGGGTGCGGGCACCGTTCATGATGACACCAAGCTTGGTGCCCTTTTCTTCGGTAAAAGCCTTTACGACAGCCTCGATGGCGAGCTCGTGAAACGCTCCGGACACATCGCCAAACTGCGCCTCAAATCGATCCGCAAGCTCAGGCATCCACTGCTGTAGGTCGGGAAACTTTTTAAGGTTCTTTTGTACCGCTGCAACGTCAAAATCGAAATCCTCACTAAAATACGCGCGGCCCTGACCGGAAAAATCCTTGAGCGTGAAAAAGCGTGCCCGTATCAGATCGACGGTTTTGACGTACCAATCGCGCGACCCAATTGCCGGCAGGTCGAGTGCGATCGCCTCGGGATGATCGTCGATGCCGGCGACGGCCTCAAACGCCTGTGATTCGGTTGACGAGATCGACGTCGAGACGGCGGCAAGCTCGTCCTCGTACTCATCGCGCCAGAGCTTAGCGGACCTCAGCTCGGCTTTGACGAGGGGCAGGAGGTCGGCGAGCGCCATGGTGCGGATGTACTCGGCATTCATCCAAATGAGCTTGTCGTCGGTCCAACGCCTGGGATTGCCAGGCTCGTAGTTGAAGATAGCCGACGAGCGATGCACACCTGCTAGTGAGAACTTATCGATCAGCTCCTCGAGCGAATAGATCTCTTTTTCCTCACTTGCCGACCAGCCCATCAAAGCCAAGAAATTACGAAACGCGGCCGGAATAAAGCCGGCATCTCGGTAGGTCGTGAGACTTACGATCTCACCATGAATACGTTTACTCAGCTTCTTGCCGCCCGGGGCGAGGATGAGCGGCAGGTGTGCGAAATTTGGTTTCGGGGCTCCTAACGCTTCATAGATCAGGATCTGCTTGTGTGTGTTCGTGAGATGGTCTTGTCCGCGAATGACCTCGGTAATGCCCATCGCGATATCGTCGCAGACGACCGCGAGGTTGTAGAGCGGATGCCCGTCGGAGCGAAGCAGCACGAGGTCCTCGGTATCTGAGTAATCACGCTCCTGTAGGCCGAAGACACCGTCCTCGAATGAGGTCTTACCCGTATCAGGGACCTTTAGCCTGATCGCAAATGGTTCGCCCGCGGCGGCGCGAGCATCGGATTCATCGCGGCTGAGCTCTCGATACGGATTGTCCCGCATGTTCTTCTCGCCGCCCTGCGCCCGGGCGCGTTCTTTGATCGTGTCTTTGACGTTCGCGTCACTTTGATTTGCCTTCGGTGTGAAGTCACGGTAGGCCTTGCCTTCCTCAAGCAGCTTCAGGGCAGCGGCTCGGTGCTTGTCGGCGTTATTAGACTGAAAAACGATCTCTTCATCAGGCTCCAGGCCTATCCAGGAGAGACCCTCAAGGATCGACCGCGTGGATTCGTCAGTCGAGCGAGCGAGGTCTGTGTCCTCTATCCTGAGTAGGAATTTACCGCCCTCTTTACGAGCGTATAGATAGTTAAAGAGTGCGGCGCGCGTGGCCCCGACGTGAAGGTACCCCGTGGGAGACGGGGCGAATCTGACTCGAATGGTCATAAACAGCTAGTTTTACGCAAATCGCCAGTGGACACAATTTTCGCTTAACTTTCAGTTCCGGTGCTATGATATCGGGCATTCCTAAACAGGACTGGATCAGAAACAACTTAACCGTACTTGCCGTGATCGCAACCGCGTGTGTCTCGGTCGAGGGCCACGTGAAATGGTTCGTCGACTATGACGTCACAAAGCCGCCGACACCCATCGGCGATGTGTTGAATGGCCTCTTCGTAAAGATGTTTCTGGTCTCGGCAGCCGGTATCTATGTCTTCTTTGCCGCGGACCGCTATTTATACAAGAAGAATTACTTCGTCCCATTAGACGAAAAGCTCAGAAAGCTCGACGGTCTCGGCGCCTATGTGATGCGAGCAAGCGCCGGTCTATTTTTCCTATTGCTGTGGGTCTGGTATCTGATCTACGGCGTCACCTTTTATATCACGCCGGAACTGAGGACGACCGCCGTCTGGGTCCCGTGGACACACCTGGCTCTCGCTCTCCTGCTGATCTCGAAGCGGACCGCTCCCTTGGCCGGGATCGGGGTGTTTGTGTTGTTCGCCGCTGCGGTGAATGACTACGGCATCTTTCACATGCTTGATTACGAGATATTTGGCGGCATCGGTTTTTTCCTCATCGTTGCGAATCTAGGCAGCGCAAAATGGCTGCGTGCAGGCTTTATCGTCCTCTTTGCATGCACAGGGCTGACCCTGGTCTGGGCGTCGGTGGAGAAGTTTGGCTACGCGGAATGGACGTTGCCGCTGCTTGCGAAGAATCCCGATATGACCATGGGAATGTCGGCGACAACATTCATGACCTTGTCGGGATTCGTCGAGTTTAATGTGACCTTCGCCCTGCTGGGAGCGGTCTCGATCGTGGGCCGGCTCGTGTCGCTGGGAGCTATGTCGATATTTGTGTTGGCGGTCTTTAAATTCGGAGCTGTGGACGCTCTCGGCCATCTGATGATCGTCGCGATCCTGATCGTACTTATCGTTCGCGGACCCACCGATGCGCGAAACATGCTCGCCTTAGGCGACAAGTCCGTCTGGACAGAAGCTTACTTCATGACCGGGCTCTATTTTTTAGCTTTCGTGATGATATTTATCCTGTACTACGGCCTGCACTACCTGCTTTTCGGAGTCTAAGATCCAAGGAGCACAGGCCTTTCCATGATCGTCACGTAGCTTTCGGTTCCCACAGCTCGACCTTGTTGCCATCAGGATCCATTACCCATGCAAATTTGCCGTTGTCATCCTCGTCTGGCCCGCCGACGAGCTCGACACCGGCGTCGCGCAAGTTAGCGATGAGCCCGTCGAGGTCATCGACGCGGTAGTTGATCATGAACTGTGACTCGCTCGGTGCGAACCACTTGCTGTCGGACGCAGCGGTAGTCCAGACCGTCATGCCGCCATCGAGCTGCGCGTCGTCACCCCATTTGAGGATCGCTCCGCCCCAACTCTCGAGCGAAACTCCCAGATTCTCGCTGTACCATTCGGTGAGTGCCGCGTGATCACCTGTGCTCCTAAAAAAGACGCCTCCAATACCTGTTACTTTTGCCATAGAATGTCCTCCTACGCCGGCTCCGCCGACAAGATCTCGCGCCTTCGCAGCAGAGCTGCACTGATCAGGGTGACGATTATCGCGACCGGCAGGATCTCACTTAGCGTTATCGCAAATCGAAAAAAGAAGTTCTTGTAAAGCTCGGTCATCTGGGCCATCTCCGTTTGAGCCTTGACGATCTGGTCGTCCGTCGCTCCGTTTTGCTTCATATGCTCGACGTACTTTTGGCTGTACTCCTGCATAAAGTTGCTGCCGCCCGTACGGAAGTAAACTTCCCAACTCGTCGCGTAACACACGGCGGAGATGAGTCCGATCAGAATGCCGACCTGTAAGCCCTTTAAGAAAGTGATGTGGCCGCCGTTGTTGTCGCGGTAGGACTTGATCCCAAAAAAGACGAGCGACAATGAAATGATCATCGAGGCGTAGCCCGTCACGTAGGCCATCGACCCGTGCTCGAGATCGATAGCTCCGCTGTTCATCGCAGCCAGCATGATCCACATGAGTGCCGCGGCTATCGCGCCGGAGATAAGTCCGAAGATAAGAACGATCCTTTTCATAGTTTTCCTCCTAGGTCTGCGAGGAATGTACCCGCTTATGCCGACGCGCGCATCAGCCGAAAGTATGAATTACGCGTTGAAACTGCTTTTCCGACGAAAGTACTAGGGGATTATACGCATTTCCTTGGCCTTGGCTATGGCCTCGGTGCGTCGGCTCGCGTCGAGCTTGGCGAGAACGCTGGATACGTGGGTTTTGACCGTCGAGGTCGAGACAAAGATTCGATCCGCGATCTCCTGATTGGAGAGGCCGGCGGCGATCAGCTCGAGCACCTCAAATTCACGTTTCGAGATGCCGAGCTTTTGGAGCGTCAATTCGTCACGCTCAAAAGGGCCATCGACGGGCACCTTTACAAGCTTCGGCCGTGTCAGCTTGAGTCCGGCCCATATGCCGATCCCGGTGAACATCACTGCGACCGCTCCTATATAGAACTCGAGCGGAATATCGCGCACGAAGTAGCGGTACTCGACGAGCTTGAGCAGGCCCAGGAGAGCGGCCATGGCGACACCATAAAGAATAACTGTGCGGCGCATCTGGATAAACGAAAAGCCACCGGCATTGCAGCCGATGGCCCACTTATCTGGCGGAGACGACAGGATTCGAACCTGTGGTACCCTTTTGGAGTACAACGGTTTAGCAAACCGCCGCTTTCAGCCACTCAGCCACGTCTCCTCTTAAGGGCTGAGATGCCCAAAAGACAAGGTCTAATTCTGACCACCCGGGCAAACCTTTGTCAAGCCTGAGGGCATCCCAATGACCAAGGATCGTCCTCGTTATCGGCTTGACAGGCCTATTGCGTTGGGGACAAAATACGAGCGTTACTCGGAAACTCTGGAAACTTGAGCCTTTTGCCGAATAAAAATACTGTTTTGTGCGCACTGCCGCTCCTCGTGATGGCTCTCGTCACGGGCGCTTTGGCTGCGCCAAAGGACAAGTCGAGTGGCAATGTCGTCATCGATCGGCAGAACGCGTTTGGCACGATCCGCGGCGTTGTTCGTGACGACGGCGGCAGTCCCATCGCGGATGCGACGGTTGCGATCTTCAAGGCCGGTACGCAGACACTGCTGAAGCAGGTTTCGTCTGCTGCCGATGGGAGTTTCATAGCCAAGATCCTACCGGGCACCTACACGGTCCTTGCAGTCGCTGAGGGTTTCAATCCGGTGACGCTATTCGGCGTCGAGGTCGGCCGTTCTGCGGACCTGACATACGGGTTCAAGCTGGAGCATGCGGGGAACGGCAACACGCTTCCCGAAAAACGTGCTGATAAGAACAGCTCTAAGTGGCGAATTCGTGCGGCTCAGATGTCGCGGTCCATCTATCAGCACCAGAGCGGCGATACGTCTATCGGCGATGCGGCTCTCGCTCAAAAAGAGGAGCCAAAGGCCGGCCGAAAGACGGAATCGGTTGTCGAGACATACTTTGCGGGCGGTGGCGACGGGAATTTCCAGGGGCTCAATTTCGCGACATTAATGCCGCTCGGTGGCGACTCGGAGGTCGTCTTTGCCGCTCAGACGGGGCTCGGTCGCGGTGCTCCGCAGAGGGTCGCTGGCGGGTTTAATTTCAAGCCTGTCAGCGGGCATAATATTCGGCTCACTGCGTCTGCCGGGAAGCTCGGCGCGATAAAAACCACAGGCGTTACGCTCGCCCAATTCACTACCGGCGGCACCGACGAATGGCATCTCAGCAATGGCGCGATCCTCGTGCTTGGCTTCGACTATGCAAAATTCGCCGGGGCGGGCAGCGACGCTAGTCTGAGTCCTCGTATCGGGTTCCAGTACGACCTCAACGCCAAGACTCGTGTCAGGGCTGCATTCACCACGCAAACTACGGAGCACAAGAGCTGGTCCCAACTTGCGGAACTCGAGGGCGACAGCAGCTTTTCGTTTGCAGAGCCGGTGGCTGTACCGGATCTTGTGATAGTCGGCGGCAAGCCGCAGATGAACAAGAGCCGCAGGTTTGAGTTCGGGATAGAGCGCGTACTCGATAGCGCCTCAACGATCGAGGCAAACGCATTTGTCGATACAACCTATTCGCAGGGTGTCAGCCTAAGCTTTGACGGACTCAACGACAGCATCGGTGAAATGGTGGCCGACCAGCACGGTGCATCACAGGGGCTCAGATTGGTTTACCAGCGTCGACTGGCTGGGCCTTTCACGGCTGCTGCCGGCTATGCGCTTGGCAACGGTCAGCGGCTGTCACCGTCGGCTGTGAGCGAACCTTCGCACCTGTTTGAGACAGGTTTTTTCCAGACGTTTTTTGCCCAGCTCGCGGCTGATATGAAGTCCGGCACGAGCGTGCGTGCGGTCTTTCGGCTCTCGCCTGATGCAACCGTTTTTGCGATCGACCCTTTTAAGGGCCGTCTCGCGATCTACGATCCGGGTTTGAGCGTTTATGTGACGCAGACTCTGCCGACGTTCGGAATGCCTTTCCGTGCGGAGGCGGTAGTCGATGGCCGCAACCTATTCGACACGGCGCCCACGGTGACGACCGAGGCGGGCAGTCTGACCTTTGCCGGCCAGCGGCGCCTGATCCGTGGCGGTATCCAGTTAAGATTCTAGCGCCCGCTCGTCAGGCGAGGTCGGATACGAGTTTCCCCCGATTCTGCTCGTGTTTGAGGCTGAAGATGCGGGTTTTCGTTTGTCCAAATTCTCGGATTTTTAGCGAATCGCTGAACGGATCGCCAGCCTGCATCTGCGATCAGATAGGGCGGGGATCCACAGCCAGCCGTAATTCCGTGCTCCACCTCACGCACAATAACTACAGAGTCGCGGGTACGCCTTTTGCATTCGATGGACGTTGTCGACGTGTGCCCCAGTTGGGCGAGGCAGGATGAAGGAAAAAACCTTCACAAGTTGGAGCGTGATCTGGCTGCTTGCGGCAGTTCTTTTTGTGGCCGCTGGTGCTCTCAACCTCTCGCAGCGAGCCTTTGACAGCATGCCGCCGACCGATGGCGTTCATTGGGTCCAGCGGAATGATGGCATCTACGCCGACAAGGTCCTCCCTGGATACGCGGGAGAGCGTGCCGGGATCTCCACCGGAGACAAGCTGCTCGGTATCGGCCTTGATGAAAAGAATCTAGACGAGGTTACGAGCCCTGCCGACGTGCAGATGTACCTCGACACGGCAAAGGTCGACGGGAGTCTCACCTACTTTTACCAAAAGACCAACTACTCCTTTTCCAACAACTACTATTTCGCCGACCTGCGGCACATCGATCCGCTGCCGAGGTGGACACCGTCGATCGTCTTCTTAGCACTGGTCGGATTAGTTTGGCTGATCGTCGGTGCCTTCGTACTCTTTAAACAAGGCAGCTCGGCACCCTTTGTGGTGCATTTCGCCTGCGTGTGTCTGGCTGCATTCGTCTTTCACATACTGAGGTCGATCGGGACGGGAAAGGACTTTGACCTGGCGGTCGACCTGCTCGATAACATTGCCTTTGCGTTCTTTGTTCCGCTTTTTGTGCATTTTTGTATTCGCTATCCGGTAAGGACCGCGATCCTCGACGAGCACCGGTGGAAGACATATGCGCTGTATGCGCCGGCAGCTCTGCTTTCCGTTGCGATCAGTTTTTTGTCGCTCTTTCCGCAGTTTTTCCCAAATAGCGGGCTGACCGAGTGGATCGCACGCCTGAGCGACAGATTCGACATATTCGGGTGGCTGTATCGAGTTAACTTCTGGCACTTTGTCGCGGGAGTTTCGGTTGGCGGTACGGTGCTGGTGGTCCGGTTCTTCAAAAACCACCAACCGCTCGTTCGCCAACGCCTGAAGTGGACGATGTGGGGCACCATCGCGGCGATCGTGCCGGTGGTGCTGATGCAGCTCGTTGAGAAGCTCGCCATTCCGATGCCCGGCGATACTGTTGCGACGGCGATATCGACGCTGCCGCTGGCATTGATACCGCTTAGCTTTGGGCACTCGGTCGTTCGCTACCGGCTGATGGACGTCGACGTCGTCGTTCGAAGAGCACTCGTTTACACGCTTACTACGCTGGCGATCTCCATGATGATCGGAGCTGTGGCGCTGGGATTGGTTTTCCTCGCCGTCGGCAGCAATCTGACGACCACGGAGATAACGCTGCGTGCAGTTATCGCGATCGTCGCGATGGGAGCTATCGTGCTGCTTTCGGAGCCGCTCAAAAAGTGGCTCCAGGAGCGTGCTGATCGATTCTTCTATGGTGAACGCTACGACCTGAGACACGGCCTACTCGATTTTGGGCGGACGCTATCGGCTACGACCGCACTCGATCCGCTGCTGGACGGTCTGAGTGACCGACTGCGGCAGGTGCTTGATGTCGAGAAGGTTGCAGTCTTTATCGAGGAGGAAAGCGAGGCCCCACACTACAGGCTTGCAAAGGCTGTCGGCATCTCAAGCGAGTACAAAGTCCCGGCTGACTTTAGGACCATGATCCGGCAAAAGTCGGCGGCTCGCGGCGTCGTTCGGATCGATGAGCTGGACGCGGCAGATCTCGACATCGGCTCGAACGGCAATGGGAATGGGCTTGGTCTCGGTCGGGCGATCCATCGGCAGGAGCTGCATTACTTTGTACCCTGTGTCGCGGGCGGCAAGATGGTTGCGGTGATCGGCCTCGGGCGAGCTCGCGACGGTTCGCTGCTGTCGAGCGAGGATCTCGATATTCTAAAAACCGTCTCCGGCTATATCGCCGTAGCGATCGAAAACAGCCTGCTATATGGTCAGCAAAAGCAGCACACTGAGGAGCTCGCTCTTCTAAAAGAATTCAACGAATCCATCGTCGAATCGGTGAACGTCGGCCTCATAGCCGTTGACGAGACCGGGCGGATCACGCGGTGCAATTCGCCTTTTGAGGAGATGATGGGCCTCACGCGTGACGAGGTGGTCGGTAAAGTTGTTGATGAGGTCTTTGACAAGAGTCTCGCACTCAATCTGGAGAACATTCTCGGTAAGTCTCGCTGGCACCTGACCGAGGTGCGCAATGCATATAAGCTCCACAGCACCGACAAGAATGGTCACCCGCTCATCCTGAATGTCGCCGTCGCACCATTGAGATCGGTATCGAATGAGCAAACGGGTGCGATCGTCGTTCTTGAGAACGTCTCATCACGCGTCAAGCTCGAGCAGACGCTCCAGCAGAGCGAAAAGCTCTCGAGCATCGGCCTTCTTGCGGCCGGTGTTGCCCACGAGGTAAACACGCCGCTCACGGGCGTGTCGAGTTACACGCAGATGCTTCTCGGCATGATCCCTGAGACGGATCCGAAGCACGCGCTCCTTCAAAAGATGCAGCGTCAGACGGACCGTGCCTCGAATATCGTCGGCAACCTGCTTAATTTCTCACGTGCCGGAAACACGGAGGAGTTTGGCGAGCTCGACATCAACAAGCTTTTGAACGACACGCTCCAACTCCTCGAGCCGCAGCTTCGCAAATCCAACTGTGAGATCCTCAAGGAATACGGCGACGGCCTTCCGGTGATCTATGCCTCCGGGGGCAAGTTGCAGCAGGTCTTTACAAACCTGATTCTTAACGCGCGCGACGCGATGATATCGGGCGGCACCATCACGCTTCGCACCACAGCCGACCCTGATGGGAACCTTCTCGTTGAGGTCGCGGATACCGGCGAAGGAATTCCTGAAGAGAATCTTGGGAAGGTATTCGACCCGTTCTTCACCACAAAGGGGGTCGGGAACGGCACCGGTCTCGGTCTCGCCGTCAGCTACGGCATTGTCCAGGAGCACTCCGGCACTATCGAGGTGCAGAGCAAGGTGGGGCACGGAACCATGTTCAAGCTTGTCTTCCCGGCTGCACAGGCGGAGAGCCGCCGTGCCGTCCTAAACTAAGCCGCTGCCGGTTCATGCGGCGTAGCATTCCTCGCAAAGAACAAAGCACCCAAGAAAGCTGCGAACATGATCGCCGCAGCGGTCCAGAACGTAAGCGACAGCGAGTGATCGTTGACCGTTCCCGCGGCAGTGTTTAGTAATACTCCGGCAAGCAGCGGCCCGACGGCACGCGCGAGGCTCGCCCCGGATTGCATGATGCCAAGAGCCTTGCCTTGCTCGTGTTCACCGGCGACCTTTGAAGCAAGGCTCGATGCCGCTGGTGTCGCAAGCGAGTTACCGACCGCGAAGAATGCCATTCCAACCAATAGCCCGGCCAAACCGCCCCATTGCGGTCCTACGTAAGGCACCATAAACAGGCTTGCCGCCAGGATCAGACTTCCGGCGACGAGAAGTGCCGCCTCGCCGACGGCGTGTGCCAGCCTTCCAAAGATCCCGCCCTGCATAAGCACAGCCATGATGCCGATGTAGGCAAAGAGCCAGCCATTCTGCTCCGCGTTGTAGCCAAAGCGCTCCTGTGTATAAAGCGCGAATGAGGTGGTCATGATCGAGAATCCCGTGACGATCAGGAAGTACAGGATCGCGAGGCTTCTAAAGCGTGCTTCCCGCAGCGAATCAAAGATCTGCAAAAACCGATTACCGCCTGATCCACGTGCTGCGCGTTTCTCTTTCGGCAGCGATTCCGGCAGGTAGCTGAGCACACCGATCGCATTGGCAAGAGCCATACATGCTGCAAAGATGAAGGGCACGTGAGTTCCGTACCGGCTGAGCACTCCGCCGATAGCCGGGCCGAGAACGAAGCCCAGGCCGAACGCAGCACCGATCAAGCCCATTCCACGTGCACGGTTCTTCCGCGTGGTGACATCGGCGATATAAGCTTGGGCCGTCGAGATGTTGCCGCCTGTGATGCCGTCAAGGATCCGTCCCAAAAAGACCATCCACAACGCACCCGCAAGCCCCACCATCAGGAATCCGATTGCCGTGCCGATCAGAGAAAAAAAGAGGACCGGCCGTCTGCCGTATCGATCTGACATTCCGCCGAGGACAGGCGAAAAGATGAATTGCATTATCGAGTACGACGCGACAAGCAAACCGAGCTGAAACGGAGTCGCCCCAAAGCCCTCAATGTAGTACGGCAATAC
>JBJMGO010000030.1:0-10579 GCA_045807825.1 Pyrinomonadaceae bacterium
TCAACGCAAATTATCTGCGCTTTGAGAATACGCATATGTTGGAGTACGTGCTATTCGACCCGCAGATCCGTCACGAGATCGGTTACGATCTCAGCGTCGGCGTCGAGTACAGGCCCTTCCTGATCAACAACATCACGATCACATTTGGCGGGAATATGCTGCTGCCCGGGCGAGGGTTCAGGGACGTTTTCACCAACGCGGCGCAAAACTGTCCGCTGCCCAATTTCTGTGGCGGGCCAACCGCGCCAAATCCGAGCAAAACGCAATATACGCTGTTCGCGCAGACAAAATTCATCTTCTAGAGACACACTATGCGGAGTGCTACTACAAAAACGGGACGCATTAAGCTGGGAGTGATATTTGTTTTCGTGTGTCTCGGCGTCTTTGCTTCTTGGCAAAGTGGTGCATTGGCAAAAGTGCTGCCACAGGCCGTTCCGACTCCGACGCCGGCGCCCAAACCTGCATCGCAGGAGCCGAACACAGCACCGCCGCCTCCAAAAACGGTAGCCGTCAAGCCCCCACCGCAAAATGAGGGCTGCACAAAGTGCCACAACAACATCGAGCCGATGCACCGCTACAACTCGAGCGGTGACGTGTTTGAAAAGATCGATAAGGACGGCAAGGATGCACAAGGCCTGACTTGCACATCCTGCCACGGCGGCAATCCAGCGGCCACTACACAAGCCACCGCACACGTACAGCCGCGATATCCCGAGGCTTGGGGATGCAAAAATGGACAGTGTTCCAGCAAGAAGCCTGAGCGATCGAACACGCTCCTGAACAAGGAAAGCCACGAGTTTGTCCGCTTTATCAACCCTGGCGATTTTCGCGTGGTACAGCAGTCCTGCGGTGAATGTCATACAGACCAAAATCACAGCGCCAGCCGCAGCATGATGACGCACGGTGCGATGCTTTGGGGAGCGGCCCTCTATAACAATGGCGGCTTCCCCATCAAGGACGCGCACTTTGGCGAGAGCTACACAGAGGACGGCACGCCGCAAGAGCTGCTCAACCAGCCGCAACCGACACGAGAAGAGCAGGCATTCAAAGGCTGGCTCTCCGTACTCGACCCCCTTCCGCGTTGGGAGGTATCGCAACCCGGCAATATTCTCCGCGTCTTCGAGCGCGGCGGCGAGCGTAGGCTTGAGGTAGGCAATCCCGATAAAAATGAGCAGGGCGGGAAACCTGACAAGGGTCTTTCTCCGCGAGGGCTCGGCACCAATAACCGTACCGATCCAGTTTTCTTGGGCCTTCAGAAAACGCGCCTTCTAGACCCGACACTTAATTTCCTTGGCACGAATGATCAGCCGGGTGATTACCGCTCGTCAGGGTGTACGGCTTGTCATGTGGTTTACGCGAATGACACGAGCAAGGCCGCGTCCGGTAAATACGCCGCCGCCGGCAATCAGGGCTTTTCACAGTCATCCGATACAAATATCCCTAAAAATGAGCCTGGACATCCAATAAAGCATCAATTCACCTCGCAGATCCCGACTGAGCAGTGCATGGTCTGCCACATGCATCCGGGCGGCAACATGGTCGAGACCTATCTCGGGCGCATGTGGTGGGACAACGAGTCCGATGGCAAGTCCATGTATCCGCAGGACCACCAGATAGACCCTAGCGCGGAGGATGAGAATCGAAAGCTGCAAAAGAATCCTGATGCAGCCAGCCTCAGGGGTCTCTGGTCCGAGCCTGATTTTTTGTTGAAGACGGGAACGCCGGATTTCAATAAGCAGTTACAGCGTGTACAGTTCGCCGACTCACACGGCCACGGCTGGATGTATCGAAACGTCTACGAGAAAGACCGTAAGGGGCATCTGCTCGACCACGATGGCAATGTCATTTCGCCTGACGATCCAAATAAATGGACGAAGGCCGTGCACCTCGAGGACATCCACCTCGAGAAGGGAATGCACTGCGTTGACTGCCATTTTCAGCAGGACAATCACGGCACCGGCATTCTCTACAACGAGCCCCGGGCAGCGATCGAAGTCGGCTGCATAGATTGTCATGGCTCCATCAAAGCCAAGGCCAATGCGATCACCAGCGGCCCGGCCGCGATGGCGCCGACAAATAAGAATGAGATCACCCAGCGGACGACCGCAAAAAAGCCGCTCGTCGGCCGTGATCTCACGCGTCTGACCTTCCGCGGCGCAGATGGTAAGCGGCTGCCCATTCTACAGGTGATGACCGCCAGCACCGCAACCAGCAAAAAGTGCACGGATGAGAAGGGCAATCGCATTGCACTCAAGGCCGGAGATATCGTCCAAAATTCCATCCTTGAAACTGGCCTCTGTTGGAAGGTGAAACAAACCCTCGACACCGTCACACCGGGCAATTCCGACTATAACGAAAAGTCGGCTTACGCCAAGACGATGCAGAAGGACAATCAGACCTGGGGCGATGCAAAAGCCACGGATGCCAAGCTCGCTCACAGCGACAACAACATGACGTGCTACGCATGTCACACCTCGTGGGTCACGAGCTGCTTTGGCTGTCACCTCTCGATGAAGGCCAATCAGATGATGCCTAACAACCACAACGAGGGTGGTGAGTCGCGAAATTATACGTCCTACAACTTCCAAGTGCTGCGCGACGATATTTTCATGCTGGGCAAGGACGGCACGGTCACTGGTCACAAGATCGCGCCGGTCGCTTCCCGTTCTGCCATTCTCGTCTCATCACAAAACCAAAATCGTGAGTGGATCTATAGCCAGCAGCAGACGATCTCTAGCGAGGGTTTCTCAGGGCAAACATTCAACACGCACGTCCCGCACACCGTGCGTGCGAAAGAGACGCAAGCCTGCTCCAGCTGTCACGTCTCGCAAAACAAAGACAACAACGCCTGGCTCGCACAGGTCACATTGCAGGGTACCAACTTTGTAAACTTCTTTGGACGCTACATCTACATTGCCGCAAAGGATGCCCTTGAGGCTGTGGCAGTGACCGAGCACACTGACCCGCAGGCCGTGTATGGCAGTAATCTGCATAAGATCGCCTATCACGATGACTATCAAAAGTTCGTCGACGGCGGCCGTGAGCTAAAAGAGTCATATGAGAACAAAGGCCGTCCGGAAGCATTACAGGTCCAGGTGCGCGGTGAGTATGCGTACGTTGCGGCGGGTAAAGGCGGGCTTCGCATCTACGACATCGCGCAGATCGATCAAAAAGGATTTTCGGAGAGGATATCGACTGCTCCATTCTCGCCGGTGGGTCAGAAGTTTTACGTACAGACCAAGTATGCGGCCGCAGTCGCCTCACCCTCCACGCTTGCCGTCGACCCCGCCCGCTGGCGCACGATCATCAACTCTGATGGCACGTACAAGCAGGTGCCGCCCGACGAAGCACTTCGTCTCAATGCCGAAGCCGATAAGGCCGGCAAGCCGCGCCCTGCTATCAACGAAGAAGGCCCCATCGCACCGATCTACGCGTATCTCTTTGTCGCAGACAAAGAGGAGGGACTGATCCTCGTTAATGTCGCTACATTGCTCGATGGCGACCCAAGAAACAACTTCCTCAAGCGCGATCTGACTTTTAACCCGGGCGGAGCACTGACGGGTGCCAATAACATCGTGATGGCTGGCAACTACGCCTACATCACCACGGACAAGCAGCTTGTGATCGTCGATCTGACGACGCCGCTCTCGCCAAAGGTCGTTAAAGCTCTGCCCTTCGACAATCCACGTGCAGTCGCGGTGCAGTTCATGTATGCCTTCGTTACGGATAATACCGGCCTGCACACCGTCGATATAAGCCGCCTACGATCGACTGGCGACGCTCGCCGAGTAGATGGTGCCGACGTGCCGCTCCGGCACGCCCAAGACGTTTACGTGGCACGTACGTATGCTTACGTCGCCGACGGCGAGGATGGCATTGCGATCATAGATGTCGAGCACCCTGAGCGGCCTAAGCTCGATCAGATGTTCAACGGCGGCGGCTCGATCAACGACGCTCACTCGATAAAGGTCGGCATGACGAATGCCAGCCTCTACGGCTACGTAGCGGACGGTAAGAATGGCCTCAAGGTACTCCAGCTCACTGATCCTGAGACCATGCCCACTTACGCGGGTTTTAGCCCACGCCCGCAGCCGGTGCTGATCGCCACCTTTAAGACAAAGGGCGAGGCGCTGTCGATCTCAAAGGGACTTGACCGCGATCGTGCGGCCGATGAGAGCGGTAATCAGGTTGCGGTATTCGGACGCCGCGGAGCACGGCCCTTCGACTTTGAGGATGTGATGAGGCTTCTCCGAACAAACGACGGTGCCGGAAACTTTTTCACCGTCTCCGACACGCCTGTTAAGTAACAACCAAGGACCACATGGTAGAGAAAAAGCAGGTCACGAGGACCTGCTTTTTCTTTGTTCTGTGAAATGGACTACTTGCTGTCCTTGCCGATCAGTCGAATGATCATTTTCGATTCCTGATCATCATTCGTCTTTGGAGTGAAGACGTAATTTTTGCTGTCGTTCTCGCCTGTCCTCAGCTCAAACCTGAAAGCACCGCCCTTCGCTTTCAAAGCCGTACTGAAGGTCGAAAGCAAGCCCTTGTCCAACTTCACTCTTTTGATGTTCTCGTCGGCCGTTTCAAACGTGTGCTTGTTGTCATCCGATTCGTATCGGACGGTGTCCTTCGAAATGAATAGCGATCCCTCGCAGCTGTTGCCAACCATGCCGTGGTCATGAGTTACACGGAATACTGCCGATCCGCCGTGATCGAGCGCCTGCCTCATATAGTTTTCGGCAAGATCAAAGTTTTTTTGACCGTATAGGTATGCAAAGCCAGCCTGCTGGTATGCACGCGGCTGAGCCGGGTCGAGTGCCATCGCTTGTTTCAGTGTCTCGATAGCCGCCGCCGAGTTCTTTTGAATGTCGTACTGCTGGATCGCGAGATCGATCAGGCTGTTATATTTATTGGACCCGCCGCTAACGACGTCATTCGCCCCTGCCGCGCTCTCGTTCGGATTGAGATAGCTCTTCTCCATAAGGTTAGCAAGAGCTACGCTGCCGCCTGCAGCGCGAACGTCGGTCTTGTCTTTTGCCGTGGCCTTAAAGTTGACGCCTCGACTCTCAACATTCGCCCGTACCTGCGCATCAGACACACCATTTTGAAGCAGAGTGATGAGCGCGTCCTTGCTGAGCGGCGTGCCGTTCTTGGATGTCTTACCTGGGGTAGCTCCCTGGTTCCCGGTACGTGGACTGTTATTGGTTCCCTGCCGGGTGGCGGCGACGGGCGCACGGTAATTTGCCTTGGCTGCGGCGATCATTTGCGGGCGCGCACCGGCGGCGACCAATTCCTGCTCTATAGGCGGCGTCACGACAAAGTCAACGCCGTTGCTCTGGATCAGGGTCACGAAATCGCGTGTCTGAAATTGGTGCGATTTGAGAGCTTTGACGAGGCCATCTTTAGTGGCCGGCGTACCTTTGTACTGCCCTATGACAAGGGTGGTCGCCGCAGCGACCACGAATGCAAGTGCTATCCATCTGAAGAAAATAGAACACATCTTCATACTTCTTAAAATATAGGAGCGATACTCTTGGTGCTTAGTTTTTACCGATCAGGCGGAGGATAAGTGCGGATTCCGCAACAGCCCCCGAGCCGGGTGCGAAATTATAGTTCTTGCTGTCCTTATCGCCTGTTTTCAACTTGATGTTAAAGCCTCCCACACGATTGTTGAATGACTGGCGAAAGTTGCTTTGCATCTTAGCGCTTGCAATATCACTGCTATTCGTCTCGAACGTATGCCGGTTATCATCGGACTCATATCGCACATTATCTTTCGACACAAACAAGGAACCGGTGCAGACCTTTGCAAATGTCCCGTCATCATCGTGCACGACACGAAAGGGCGCTGAGCCGCCAAGTTCGATCGCCTTTCTCATAAGCTGCTCTGCCGTGGCGATGTCGCCTCCGCCATAGAGCAAGGTAAAGCCTGCCACTTGATACGCTCGCGGCTGCGTCGGATCGAGAGTTACTGCCTTATCGAGAGTCTGGCCGGCGGCAGCATAGTTCGCGGCAGATATTTGCTGAATAGCCAGGTTAATAAGGTCGTCGTAACTAACGGCTTGTGCCGGGACGTTGCTGCCTTGCGCGCCGCTTTGACCGGCATCGAGATAACTCTGTTCGACCAGGTTCGACAATGCCACGCTGCCGCCGGCCGATCGTATCTCTTGCTTGTCACCGGGCGTTGCCCTAAAGTTTACGCCGCGAGCTTCAACATTTGTGCGGACCCTCTCATCCGCGACCCCATTGTTGAGCAAGCTGATTATTTCGGTCTTGCTCATCGGTTCTCCGATGGGTTTTGTAGAATGGTTACCGGTCGGTACGTTCTTTGTCCCCGCGTTGGTCGCAGTGGCTACGGCCGGAGCGCGGTAGTTCGACTTAGCGGCGGCTATCATTTGGGGCCGCGCTCCCGCCGCCACCAGCTCCTGCTCGATCTCCGGCGTTACCTGAAAGTCGACACCGTTGTTCTGGATCAAATTCACGAACTCTCGCGTCTGAAACTGATGCGATCTCAGAGCCTTGATGAGGCCATCTTTGGTCGCCGCGGTGCCCTTGTATTGCCCCGCGGCCAAGCCGGTCGCCGCGGCGACCATCATGCAAACAGCCACTGATCTAACGAGATATGAGCGCATCCTGGTTACCTCCCAACGACATTTCAATTCTGGGTTGCTATCCTCTCGAGCAGTTTCGCCTTATCCTGCTTCGGCTTCTGCGCCGGTGCGGCGGGTTTTTGAGCTACCGGCTGCTTGGCCACCGTCGACGGTTTCTCAACCGGCCTGGTCTCTACCGGCGTGAGTTCACCGGCACCCTGAGGCACACCCGCTGGAGGGGCCGAGCTTTGCAGCGGAGCCGTATCAGTTGCGGGTGCCGACTGCGGCTGAGTGACGACCTCAGGTTTAGTGTTAGCTTCAGACTTCTTTGTCTCAGCTGTGTTTGCGCTGCCTTTGCCTCCCAACAGGAAGAACGGGACTGCGACCGCGACCCCGATCAGGAGAAGTAGGACAAGGCCCGCCGCGGCATAGTGCACGATGCCAAGCTTGCTAAAGAACGAACCCGAGGCGGGCTGCGCTGGCATCGCCGCCGGTGCTGGTGCTGTTGCGAGCCGGGTTGACTTCATCCCGCCCGCTGTTGCAGCGGCCGCCACCGGAGGTGCGGTGGCAACCCGCGTCTGGGCCATTACTGGGGTTCTAGGCTGAGCGACCTCCGTGGCAGCTAAGCGTGTTGGCGCAGGCATTGCCTGCGCTCCGTCATCCGCCACGGTCGCCGCTTTCGACACCGGCGGCCTCGAGGCCGCTGCACGACGGTGCGAACCCGTGGCGCCGTGAATTACGGCATCTGCGCCAAGGCCAGACTCTAAAAGCATCTCCCGGAAATCTCCGGCCGTCTGAAATCGCTCATCCGGATCTTTACGGATCGCACGCATGATCGCTTCCTCGACAGCTTCGGGAATGGCGGGATTCAGCTGGCGTGGCGGAGCGGGCATCAGCTCTGTCTGCGCCTTCATCAGCTCAAACTCATTCTCGGACTCGAACGGCAGCCTTCCCGTGAGCACCTCGTATAGCATCATTCCGAGCGCGTAGATGTCCGATCGGCCGTCCGTCTCAAGACCCCGCACCTGCTCGGGTGCCATGTACTCCAACGTGCCGATGATGTTGCCGGCACGCGTCATTCGGGCAGAGCCGAGAAGGCGAGCGATACCGAAGTCGAGCACCTTCAGCGTGCCCTTCTCTGTAAGCATCATGTTCGCAGGCTTGATGTCGCGGTGAACGATTCCAAGCTCGTGAGCGTGATCGATACCGTCCATCACCTGGCAGAAGACCGGAATGGCCTCGGCCGCGGGCAGTGCTCCCCGCCTCTTGAGGATCGAGTCGAGCGTCTCGCCACGCACAAACTCAAGAACCATGTACAGCTCCTCGCCCTGGCGAAACAGCGAATACAAGGTGGCGATATTCGGATGGTTGAGCTTGGCGAGTGTAACGGCCTCAGTCCGAAACCGCTCAACGATGGAATCCTGGCTCGCAAGCTCCGGTCTCAGGGCCTTGATCGCGACCTCGCGATCGAGCATCGTGTCGACACCGCGATATACGGCGCCCATGCCGCCCTCGCCGATCTTTTCCTCGATCTTGTAATTACCTACTATCTGTCCGATCATGCTCCAAAATTACAGAGCCTCCACTTCTCTGGTAATGCGTACCTCTTGCGGAGGAGCAGCATTGTTAAGTCCGATCCTAACGACTCCAACAGTCACATTATCGTGGCCGCCGTTCGCTTTTGCGGCCGCGATCAGATTCTCCGCCACGAGGTACTCATCTGATTCTGAGGCGAGTATCGACTCGATCGCACTGTCCTCTAACATGTCGTTCAGACCGTCCGAGCAGAGCAGGAACGTGTCGCCCGGTTCTACTGAAAAGCTCTTTGAGACCTCGACCTCGACCTCGGGCTGCGTTCCGACAGCCCTAAGGATGACATTTTTGTCGTCATGGTTGCGGGCTTGTTCCATTGTAATGATACCGTGCTGGACCATCTCCATGACTTGTGAATGGTCAATGGTCATGAGCTCCAGCCGCTGACCACGCATCCGGTACAATCGCGAATCGCCCACATGTGCCGAAAACGCTGTGTCGCCAAGTGTCACGAGAGCTACCAGTGTCGTGCCCATTCCGGCCAGCCTCTCGTCCGCGACGGATGCCTCAAAGATCTCTCTATTCGCGATCTCGACCGCCTGCCGCAAGGCTTCCTGAGGTGAAACTCCGGTCAACGAATAATACCTTTCGCTGATCGTCTCGACCGCCATCTGCGATGCGACCTCGCCCGATGCATGTCCGCCCATTCCGTCTGCGACGACGGTCAGCCGCCCTTTGGCAGTCAGCGTCTCGCTATCGCGGGGACTCACGTGCCGCCCGCTGTCCTCATTCGAATCGCGAATGCAGCCCGGGTCTGTTTGAACGGATGCGGTGACCGTCAGCTCCGCGTTACCTATATTAAAACGCCTTGTCTCGTGCATGAATGCTAATTCTTTGACTTCAATGAATACGTAAAAACCTTCTTTCCGGATGTCGGCTCGACCTGCACGGTCTTGTCCTCATACCCCTCGCGACGGAGCGTTATGTTCGGCTTTTCTCCTGACGCGACATCGATATCGAGCGGGGTTGTTCCAAGCACCTGTCCGTCCTTGATCACCTGCGCCTTCCCCTCGTCAACGTCAACGCGGACCCGCTGGCCCGCGCCGCCCGCGGAGGTCTTTGTAGCGCTGGTATTCTTGACCAGAGCGTTGGCCGGAGCCGCGTTCGCGTCGCCGCTCATTGCCCAAAACCCGATGCCTACCACCAAAAGCAACAACACTACCGCTACACCCCCAACCGCAGCGACGATGCCTATTGGGAAGGGCTTCGACGCCGATGGGCTATAGCTATCCGTCGGGGACGAAGCGCTTTCATATGAATTATATGAATTTTGGGCCGGTGCCGGCGTCGCTCTGCTGGCCGCGATCGTCCTCTTGAGAGACTCGGTAAGGTTTTCTGTGGTCGCACCACTCCTTCTGCCGAGCGCCGTGGTAACGGCGGCCGTTAACTCGCCGACGCTGCGATAACGGTCGGCAGGGTCCTTTTCCAGGCATTTTGCAACGATCTTCGCCACATCCTTCGGCACGGCCGGGTTGACGCGGTCCGGCGGATCGAAAGCCTCACTTGTGATCTTTAGGACAAGCCCGCCGATACTCTCGCCCTCAAATGGAAGTCGGCCCGTCAGCATCTCGTAGAGCAGTACGCCAAGTGCCCAGGTATCGGTCTGCGGCGACGCCTTTGCGCCGCGTAATTGCTCAGGCGAGAGATAGTTAGGCGTGCCGATTATCCCGCCAGTCTGCGTCAGGCCACGGCTCGCTTCTTCTTTCGCGATACCAAAATCGAGAAGCTTAACCGTACCGTCGGCGCGGAGCTTTACATTTTGCGCCTTGATGTCACGATGAACGATCCCATGGGAGTGAATATACGCCACTGCCTCGCAGATCGCTTTGAAAACCGTGAGCGCGTCATCAACCGCAAAGGCACGCCGCTCAACAAGGGCGTCGAGGCACTCGCCGTCGACATACTCCATAAAGATCAGCAGCTCGTCCCCTAGCTGCTGAAAGTCATAGAGCGTCGCAATGTGCGGGTGGTGAAGGTTTGCCTGCAGCCGCGCCTCGTTAAAAAAGCGCGTGCGGAATGATTCATCCTTTGCGGCCGCGCCAAGCAGTTTTATTGCGGCGGGCCGGCCGAGCTTCTCGTGCATGCCGAGGTACACCTCGCCCATGCCGCCCTCACCGAGAAAACCGGTGACGCGATATTCGCCGATAAGCGTGTCAACTTCGAATCGCTTTGGCATCGGGAAAGGTTTGAAAAGGGCGGATCACGAGTTGGATACGCCCTTTTCCTTCACTATTATTCTCCCGCGAGAAACTCCTTGCCGTACCTTATCGGCACTGCGTAAGTGATCGCGTCCGCCTGTTGACCGGCAAAAAAGATACCGATCACGCGGCCTTGACCGTCGAATACCGGACCTCCGGAATTGCCCGCCCCGGTTGACCCGGTGGCGAGTTGGA
>JBJMGO010000031.1:0-8255 GCA_045807825.1 Pyrinomonadaceae bacterium
AGACCGACTATCGCACCCGTGACGTTCGGGTTTTGCAGAGTCCACGCAACGGCGGCCTCGGCAACCGAGCAATCGTGTTTTTTGGAAACCGAGCGGAGCCGCTCTACCAGGGCTAGGTTGGCAGTCAATTGCGGCTCCTGAAACTCCGACTTGTGCCGCCGCAGGTCGTCATCAGGTAGCGACGCGATACGCTCACGCGTCATCTTTCCCGACAAGAGGCCGGACCCCATCGGCGAATAGACGATCACACCGATGCTATTCGCACCGCAGAATGGCAGCACCTCATCCTCGACCTCCCGGTCGATCAGCGAATACGGCGGCTGCAGACAAACCGGATCCGCTATTCTCTTTGCGAGCCCCATCTCGTCAAGGTTAAAGTTTGAGACCCCGATATGACGTATCTTTCCTTCATCGCGTAGCGTAACCAGCGTCTCCAGCGCGTCCTCGACCTGCTCGGCAGGCTTATTCCAGTGGATCTGATATAGATCGATCGTCTCGACACGCAGACGGCGGAGGCTCGCCTCACATTCTCTCTTGATGCTGCCACTAGTAATGTCATGGTAGACGCGGCCGGTCTCATCCCACGGCATACCGCACTTTGTGAATATGTACGGCCTTTCAGCCATACCCTCCACAGCGTCTGCGACGATCTCCTCGGAATGCCCGAGCCCATAAAGTGGAGCGGTATCGATCCAATTGATGCCGCTATCGAGTGCACGGTGAATGGCCGCGGTCGAGTCGCGATCGTCCTGCGGACCAACAGCAAATGCCCATCCACCGCCGCCTGCCTGCCACGCGCCAAAGCCGATGCGCGAGATCTCGTAACCGCTTTTCCCGAGGGTCGCGTACTTCATAAACTCAGCGCGTTCGGCAGATCGAGGCTGCGGCTCTCGAGCGGCAGAATGTTTCGCCACGTATGGATAAGTTCCTTATAAGCCTTACCGACCGGCCTGATACGCCGCTGCAGGTCGAATAACCCGAGCGGATTCACGCGTCCCCTCTCGATCCTCAGTGCAACATCCCAATCGATCTGATCTGTCAGCGAGTACCACGTGAACCCAATGATCGGCACGCCGTCGTCACGCAGGCGAAGCATATTCTCCCACTGCTTGCGCAGCCAGATCGGCGCTTCATTCTCATCGCGAAGATTCGTCTCAGTGTGCATCACCGGCAGGTGGTAACGCTCGTAATACTGCTTTGTAATGACGTAATAGCCAAAGATCTCGCCCGACGTAGTGACCCGACCGTCCGCATCGACATAATGCTCGTTGGTCCAGTAATAGTCGTTGCCCATGACGCAGAACGGCTTGAGCTGCCGCCCCTGCTCCATCATCCATTCGTAATCCGTGCGGCTCATCCCGTTGTCGGTCAGATAGAGGTACGTGGCGGCATTGACGTCATGGCCATAGCAAAGATCGAGCGAGAGGAACCGCCGTTCGTTGAGAGCCGTCGCGATGGGCCGTGCCTCGGGTGAGAGCGGGTGAAAGTATTCGCTCGATTCACTCTGGATGAATATCGCATTCGGCTGTGCACGCAGGATCTGCGTCTTTGCGAGAAGGTTGGCCTTGGCCAGATTGCGGAGCGCCGTGACATACGCGCGATCGGTCTTTAGCCCCTCATTCCACCAGCCGTTCTTGGCCGAGAACAATGCGGTGATAAAGATCTCGTTGATCGGCGTGTATAGCCGCACCCATGGGTATCGCGTCGCAAAGGTTCCCGCATACTCCGCAAAAACCTCGGGCCAATCCGTATTCTGAAAATCGCCTACCCAGTCCGGTACGCCAAAATGACAAAGGTCAGTGATCGGGATAATGCCGACCTCACGAAGCTCGTTATACGTCTCGTCAGTGAAGGACCAGTCGTAGCGTCCCGGCGCGACATGTGTCGAATAGTACGGCGGGCCGTAACGCAAGTATTCCAGGCCCATCTCCTTTACGAGTTGAAAGTCGTCTTTCCACAGGTCGTAATGGCCGCACTTCTCCATCTGGTCGACGCGGACCCTTTGACCTTGCTTGTTCGTGATGGTCGGGTAACTATTCTCGATCCCTGTACAGAACAGGAATTTCTGCCGCCGCTGAACGCGCTCCTCGATAACCTTTTGAACCATGGGTAATTCTCAGGCCTATGTGCAAACTAATTTGCCGCCTTCGCGGCGAATGGCTGTCGCCAGCTCCAGTGCTCCATCATTCCGCCGAACGCAGCAAGATGCTCGTCGAGCGGCTCCTGAAACCTGTATGCCGGCAAGTCGCCCGCCGTTGCCGTGCCCTTCGCAAGCGAAGCAAAAAGTTCGCTCAACTCCGACTCATTACGCTTGTAATCGTCATCGAGCCAAATGATGCCCTGCGGGTCAATGCAGCCATTAGCCTTCGTCACGAGCGAGCACCAGTCCGTGGAGTCGATGAACGGGTACCAGCAAAACCCCTCAAAGGGTACGCCGAGCTGGCCGACCTTCTGCTCGATCTCGTTGCACTGCTCAACCATGAATTTAAGCCATGAGATCCTGTCCGAGATGAACCCCCGAATGTTGGTCTCGCTCAACATCAGTGGCAGCCGATATCGCTCCGCATACTCGACCGCTGTAGGCACCAGCCCCTCAGGCGTCTGGTTCGGGTATATTCGTCCCTCGCGCGACCACTCAAGCTCGCAGTGCGAGTAGTAGTCGAGCCCGAGGCAATCGATGCGTCCGGGAAGCTCTCGAAATCTCGCGAGCCTCTCCTCGTCAGCACCGTTATCTTTTAAGTAGCCGTACAGCGCGTGGCGGTCGTCGACCCGTCCGAGAACAAGGTCCTGCACCAGGAATCGAATGTTGTTATGAAACTCCGCATGTCCGCGGCTCTCCTCGTCGAGTGCGCGGTGCCTCTCCGCCGCCTCGATGTGAACGAGCCGCACGTCGGGATTGGCGTCGACCAGCATCCGGCTGACGTTGACGATGGCTTCGACAACATTCATCAGCATCGGCACAAAAGCCTGATCGCCGCGATACTGCGGGTACCAGACGCCCTCATGTCCGCAAAACCAGGTCGTGACGAAGGGCTCATTGATCACCGTATAATCCGTCGCCCATGGATACCGCTCGGCGATGGCCGTGACAAATTTTAGGTAGAGCTCCGGAAAGTTCTTGTTTGCAAAACCGCCCTCGAGCCACTGCGGAAAGCTCGTGTGATGAAGCGGGTCCATCATAGGCCTGATCCCGAGCTCGCGCATGTGCACGAGCACTGAGTCGATCCATGACCAGTCGTAGCTGCCGGGCACGCGCTCGATGCGGTGCCAGGGAATGGAGTAGCGCATTTCATCCATTCCGCACTTGTTTGCGAGTTTGAGATCTTTTTCAAAGAACTCGGTGTGTCGGGTAAGCTCCAACACGTCCGTTCCGCTCCCGAAAATATGTGTGCTTTCGAGCCCACTCAAGAATTTCATCGTTCAATCCTGCGGACCATCCCCGCAGTAACCCCTAAAATGTAAAAGCCCAACTCAGTGGGCCGTGATCGAATCTTCACACACGCCCACCATGGAAAGTGTCTAACTCCATACGTTTCAAGGGCCTCACGCATTCAAAAACCCCGCGTACGCTCCCAGACACAGTCCGGAGCGAGATTGGCAGACCATCTACCTGGGTCTATCGAAGAAATACTTGGAGGAAAGGAATCATGTCTCTGATCTTTTGTCCCGAATGTGGTCACGAGGTGTCGGCGAATGCCGTCGCGTGTCCGAATTGCGGCCGCCCATTGGTCGCGCCCGAGCCGACCGTTGTAGTGCGCCGTCGCCCTGATGGTTTCCCCGCGTGGGGTTACGCTGCGATCGCGGGATCGGTGATCCTGCTCGTGCTGTTGTTGATCCTGCTTTTCCGCGGAAATAACGATGACAGCAACGTGAATGTCGCTCTTCGCGCAAATGCGAATAGAGCCGCGAACCTGCCGGTCACCCGTACCGATGTTCCGCCGACGGAGCCGTCGACGGTAAGTGTGCCGCCGGCATCCGGCACAATGCCGGTGATGCCCACGACAAGCGCTCCGCCGATAACGACAACGAGCGTTCCAGGCAGCTCGACCGGCGCACCAGCCGTACCGGACAAAGGAACGGCCGTCATCCAGGCAAAGGTCGTCGACCGCCGTGGCAACCCCCAACCGGCAAAAAGTGCGCGTTTTTATCTGCTCGACAAAGATCCCGAGGAGATACTCAGCCAGGCGCACGTCCAGCCGATCGAGGGCAATTCGCTCACCTCGAGTCTCGGCCTCGCGTCAGTCTTTCCCGACCGCTTTGGTGATTTCCAACGCGCCGCCATGCGCGCGATCGCCGCCCACTCAAAGTATGCCGGTACGACCGACTCGAGCGGCCAGGCGAAGGTCGCCGGAGTCTCGCCAAAGGAGTACTACCTCTTTTGCATCTTCCGGGTAGGTAAAGGATTTGCGATGTGGAATTCGCCGATCACCATCTCAGCCGGCGACAACATGCTCGATCTCAGTCCGCAGCCCGTCACGGAGATCCAGGACACGAGCGGCGAATAAGGGCAATCTCAACCCAGGTCTCATACAACTAAGGCACGGATAAGGAGTTCCTGATCCGTGCCTTTCCGTGTCATCCGTGGCTAAATATTCTTAGTCGTCGATCGCGTCGCCCACCGACTTGATAGCATCACCGACGCCGCGTTTTACGCCGCCCCAGGCCTCCTGAGTGTGACCTTCTGCACGCTGAGCTTCGCCCTCAGCCTCGAGATCGCGGTCGCCCGATACCTCCCCGGCTTTGTCCTTTACCCAGCCCTTAGCCTGCTCAAATTTGCCCTCTACTTCGTCATGATTTGGTGTTGACATTATTAGACCTCCCTTGTAACTGCAGGATAGCCAAAGGAATTGCAGCGGACTGTAGGCGTGATAACATTCACTCGAAATGCAATTCCGCCAGTTCTATCTCGGCTGCCTCTCGCACGCGTCGTATTATATCGGCTCGAATGGCGAGGCCGCCGTGATAGACCCGCAGCGTGACGTCGGGCAATATCTCGACGAGGCCGCCGCTCATGGGCAGACGATCAAATACGTCATCGAGACCCATTCCCACGCGGACTTTGTGAGCGGACACGTCGAGCTTGCTTCAAAGACCGGAGCAAAGATCGTCTATGGCCAACGTGCAGATACAAAGTTTGAGACGCTAAAAGTCAACGACGGAGACGTGCTGAAGGTCGGTGACGTCACACTAACGGTGCGTGAAACGCCCGGTCACACCCCCGAGGGCATCACGATCATCGCTGAGGAGCCAGGTGAGCCGCTAAAGGTTTTTACCGGCGACACACTCTTCATCGGCGATGTGGGCCGCCCGGACCTTGTCGGCTCCGTCGGCTTCACAAGCGAGCAGATGGCGGCCATGCTCTACGACTCCATTCACTCAAAGATCCTGCCGCTGCCTGACACTGCAGAGATCTACCCAGCCCACGGAGCCGGCAGCCTTTGCGGAAAGTCACTCTCAAAAGAGACATGGTCGACGCTCGGCGAGCAACGACGTTTCAATTACGCACTGCAGCCGATGTCCCGCGACGAATTTGTAAGGATCGTCGCCTCAGGTTTGCCCGAGGTGCCGCAGTATTTCCCAAAGAGCGCCGCACGTAACCTCGAGGGCTCACCCTCACTCGAGCAGCTTCCAAAGCCACGTGAATTAACTACTGATGAGGTACTCGCCTTCCAAGGCGTAGTTATCGACGTCCGCAAAAACGATGAGTACGGAGCCGGCCACGTCACCAAGTCGATCAACATCGGCCTCGGCGGTCAATTCGCCTCATGGGCCGGCACTCTCATCCCTATCGGAACACCGCTCGCGATCGTCGCCGCAACTGCTGAACAAGTTGACGAAGCCGCCATGCGTCTCGCACGCGTGGGCCACGACACGGTCTCAGCCTACATTCTGATCGATGATTACACAGCGGAAAGAAAGGAGGTCGAGCAGGTCAGCGTTGGCGACACGAGCACGCAAACCACCGCCGACGGGATTCAATTCGTCGATGTCCGCCGAGCCGCCGAATACGAGAGCGGACACGCCGCGCGTGCCCGCAATATTCCTCTTGATAAGCTCGCCGACCGGGTCGACGAGATCGATCCAACGCTCCCGACCTATGTCATCTGCCAGGGCGGCTACCGCTCGTCGATCGGCTGCGGCATTCTGGAGAATGCCGGCTTTAGCCAGCTTTACAATGTCAACGGCGGCACTGCTGCATGGCTCGAATCCCGCTTACCGGCCGAGTAAACTAGTCGCCGCCTTCGTCCGTGATCTGGACTCTGATGGAGGTCTTTACTTCCTTTTTTCCCGGATTGCGGACCTCAAACACATAGTCGCCCTTGCCGGAAAGCACCGCACCCAGGCTCGCACCTTCCTTCTCGACACCGACATTCTTTTTGGTGACCATCAGGAGCTTCACATCGGATGATGATGATTCCACGTTCAGATACTGCTCCGGGCTGGCACTGACAACAAACTGCTTTGACTGACCGGCGGCCAGTGTCAGATTCTCGCTCGACCAGTCAGCTCCCTTAGTGAACGAGATTCGCTTTGGACCGCTATCTGTCTTCGCCGCGTTCGCGTTCGCGTTTGCGTTAGCATTCGCCGCATTTCCCGTTGCGCTGGTCGGGCCAGAATTTGCCGCCGAATTGCTGTTGGCGGACCCATTCGAGTTGGCCGCAGTGTTCGCATTGACAGTGACATTCGTACCGCCCATCATTCCACAACCGGTGAGCAGCAGACCGAGAGTAAAGAGAGCGGCGATCGAGTAGATGGCTTTCACAGTAGTTTTCCTCAACTTTGATGAATTGTGTTAGAACGCGAGGTACATTAACACCATTCGTCTTTTGTGGCAAAATGGCGACATCACACCTATGACAGACACAGCAGCGAGCGGTAAGAAGACGCGTATCGAGAGCGACTCGATGGGCGAGATCGAGGTCCCTGCGGACGTTTACTGGGGAGCGCAGACACAGCGGTCGCTCATTCACTTCAACATCGGCTTTGATGTGATGCCTCGAGAGGTAATCCGTGCGCTTGGAATTCTCAAAAAGGCCGCCGCCATCGTGAATCACGATCTCGGCAAGCTGCCCGAGGACAAGATGAAGCTCATCGTCCAGGCAGCGGACGAGGTCATTGAGGGCAAGCTCGACGCGCACTTTCCGCTTCGTGTCTGGCAGACCGGCTCGGGCACTCAGACCAACATGAACGCCAACGAGGTCATCTCCAATCGCGCCATTGACATCGCCGGCGGCGTCATGGGCTCAAAGACGCCGGTCCACCCTAATGACGACGTCAATAAGTCGCAGTCGTCGAACGACACATTCCCGACCGCGATGTACATCGCCGCTGCTGAGCGAACGACGGCTCTCATTCCTGAGCTCGAGAAGGTCGCCCACGCGATCCGCGCTAAAGCCGACGAATACAAAGACGTCGTCAAGATCGGCCGTACGCACCTGCAGGATGCGACACCCGTGACCGTCGGGCAGGAATTTGGCGGCTGGGCCGCACTCGTCGAGCGCGACATCGACCGTCTCAACTTGGTATTGCCGGGCCTCATGGACCTAGCCATCGGCGGTACAGCGGTCGGTACGGGACTCAATTCGCATCCGGAGTTCGCCGATCGTGCCGCTGCAAAGATCGCGGAACTCACAGGTCTGCCCTTCAAAGCCCACCCCGATAAATTTGCCGCACTCTCGGCGCACGATGAGGTCGTGTTTGCATCGGGAGCGGTCAAAACGCTTGCAGCGTCACTCATGAAGATCGCGAACGACATTCGCTGGCTTGCCTCAGGCCCGCGATGCGGTATCGGCGAGATCTCGCTGCCCGAGAATGAGCCCGGTTCGTCGATAATGCCCGGCAAGGTCAACCCCACGCAGTCCGAGGCGATGACGATGGTCGCCGTTCAGGTGATGGGCAATGACGCCGCGATCGGGTTTGCGGGCTCACAGGGTAACTTTGAGCTCAACGTGTTTAAGCCCGTGATGATCCACAACTACCTTCACTCTGTCAGGCTAATTCATGACGCCTGCCACGGCTTTGTCGACTACTGCATCGTCGGCATAGAGCTCAATCGCGACAACATCGACCACTACCTCCGCAATTCCCTCATGCTCGTCACCGCGCTCAACCAGCACATCGGCTACGACAACGCCGCCAAGATCGCGAAAAACGCCCACAAGAAAGGCATCTCTTTAAAGGAATCAGCCGTATCGCTTGGACTACTCGATGCGGATAAATTTGACGAGCTGGTAAAGGCCGAGGATATGACGCAT
>JBJMGO010000032.1:0-3431 GCA_045807825.1 Pyrinomonadaceae bacterium
AATCCTCGTATACCCGCTGCCGCCGCACGATCGTCCTTCGTCGCGTCTGATGCCCGCCGCCCATATACGCCATGATCGCGACCACGAGGTGGATCCAGAACCACGGGTTGTTGTAGCCCATGTTTTGGTAGATGTAGATGAGGATAAGGATCCGCGGCACAAAGATGCCTAATAGAATATCGGCGATCTGCGGCACGCTATTCGCCGGATAAAGACCCGGAAAGAGGAGGATGTAAACGATCAAGACAAGGCGAGGGAGGAATAGGGAAAAGAGCAGAAAGTAGAAGTCCATATCGCCATGTGTCATGGGCGTAGGATATCACCGCGAGTTGTGAGCGCGGAATTGTTTTTGTCCCGAATGGGCGAATATAAGCGTGTTCGTGGCTTATAGATCAGTTGGGGTCCCAGCCGTGCTCACCGATGAGCGGGACAAAGGCGACGGGGCCGAAATTCTCCTGCGTCCAACCATTATCGGTGCGAACAACACGGATCAGATTTTGATGCTTCTGATCGGGGCCGACCGGGACGACAAGCTTACCGCCGATCCCGAGTTGGTGGACGAGCGGATCCGGGACCTCAGGGCCGCCGGCGGCGACGAGGATCGCCTCGTAAGGCCGATACGCATCCCAGCCGTTCGTGCCGTCGCCGCATTTTAGAGTGACATTTCGCATGCCGAGCTGGGCGATGCGGAGTTTGGCTTCGTCAGCGAGGTGAGGGAGGCGTTCGATAGCAAAAACTTTGCGTGCAAGGGATGCGAGAACGGCAGTTTGATAGCCGGAGCCGGCGCCGATCTCGAGCACCTTTTCGCGGCCCGTGAGTTCTAACAGCTCGGTCATCCGAGCGACTATGAAAGGCTGCGAGATCGTTTGACCGCTCGAGATCGGAAGTGCGTTGTCGTTGTAGGCCTGCGAGCGGATCGCCTCAGGCACGAATGTGTGCCGCGGCAGGCGCGACATCGTGTCCAAGACGCGTGTGTCGCCGATGTGGTAATGATCACGCAGCCGCTCGACCATTCGTAGCCGCTGTATGGTCATCTCGTCAGTGATCGGTGCGGGAGTCATGGCGTGTTCCAGCTTTTTAATCTTTCGATGCCGCTGTGCGACGTAAGATCGCTGCGCATTGGCGTGACAGACACATATCCTGCCTCGACCGCCTCAAAATCCGTGGTCCCGCCCTTAGCCTTGAAACCCTCGCGCACCTCGCCGATCCAGTAATATGTCTTGCCCCGAGGATCGATGTGCTCGGATATCACCGGCCGTGCGGCCTTAAATCCCTGACGCGTGATGCGGATCCCTTTTGGAACGCCCATCGGCACATTTGCATTCAGCAGGGTGAATTTTGGCAGTCCATCGGCGAGGACCTTCTCGGCCAGCACGCGGGCGATGCGTGCGGACTCTGTAAAGTCGTGATCGCGATAGGACGCGAGACTCAGAGCAATACCGGGGACGCCGAGGATCGTAGATTCGAGAGCTCCGGCGACCGTGCCCGAGTACGTAGCGTCGTCGCCCATGTTTGCACCATGATTGATACCGGAGCAGCAGATATGCGGGCGTTCCTCGGCGGGAAGGATCTTGTTGAGCGCCAGCGTGACGCAATCTGTCGGCGTGCCGTCCACCGTCCAATGCCGTTCTCCACGCTGGCGGATCCGCAGCGGGCGGGAGAGCGTCAGACTGTGCGAGGCCCCGCTCATCTCCGACTCAGGCGCGACGACGTAGGTGTCGCCGAGAGGCTTTAGAGCCTCCTCGAGCGCGACAATGCCCTCGGAGTGATAGCCGTCGTCATTGGTGATGAGGATCCTCGTTCTCTCTGCCATTGGGACTAAAATTAAAAAGTGAAAGAGTCGGTCGACCCTTTCACTTAATTAAAACCATCTTGCGTACTTAGCGGTTGGAGCTGCCCATACCGCCGCCTGGTCCTGACGGGCGTCCGGGACCCGTCCCCGTGCCCGCACCTGGTCCCGTAGGACGCTGCTGGCGAAAACGCCTGCGGTTACGCTTGCGCGCATTCGCTGATTTGAGCTTTGCCTTCTGACCCGGAGGTATGAAATGGGCGTGCTTCTTGAGGTCCTTGATGATCTCCTCGCTGATCACTTTGCGCTTAAAGCGACGCAGTGCGGACTCGATGGACTCGTTTGCGTTTACATGAATTGATGCCATTTCGTTTTCTCACCTCCTTTCGGCTAAGGATCTTGCCTCTTAGGGCAAACAAATATTAAAGCAGGTGGTGAACCGAATGGCAACCCTGATCACGTATGGCGCCGCAAGGGTGGCCTCGCAGGCCTTGGGATATCAACCTTCATCGGCAGTGAAAGCAGATGGCCGCGGTAGACGAAGTAGATCTTTTGATGCGCCTCGTCGGCCCACATTCCCATTGAATCGAACTTGATCTTTGGCACGCGGAGGACTGGTGCAAAGGTGAGCGTTCGCGTGTCGACCGTGCCGACGTCGGTGGCATTTGCCTCTGAGTCAGGGATGGCGACCCACAGTTCTCCCGGCTTTGCGGCATGCTGCAGCGGCCTGAAAGATTGCTGTGCAAATGGGCGCACTTCACCACGCGTCTGCAGCTCATTGCCCGTGACCGCATCGATGAGCTTGAATGCTGTAGGATCGATCGCATCCGGCGGCGTGTCCTCGTCATCGGCCGAGATCTCATCATAGTCCCTGTGCTCAATGACGACCGCATTCGTACCGGGAAGGAATGCTTTGGGCGTCCATTCACCGTAGGCATTTTCGATGACGATGGGATACTCCCGGCGTGTCGAAAGGTCAACGCGAATAAGCAGGTACTGCCCGGCATCACCGTCGACCTTGTCGACGAAAAGCCAGCGGCCATCCGCCGAGACGACGGGGTGAGAGTAACCGCCATCGCCGATCTTGGTAGAGCGTCCCGCCTGCACCTTGTACAAGCCATCTTCAGATGCCCGGACAGTGACGGAGCCGGAATGCGCCTTCCACGCCTCCTGGTCAGCCCCTTGTGAGGGAATAATGTCGACACCTGCCGGCGGTGCAGCGCTGTCGAGCGAGCTATTTGCCGCGATGCTGTACCAGGCGTACCCCTCCCAACGGCGTTTTTTCAATGCAGCCTGCGCGGCGGGCGACAATTCGCCAGGAGGAGTACCGTCATCAGCGGCCTCGTCTTTGTTGTCAGGATCGTCGATCGCGGCGACCTCGCGTTTGACCTTTTCGCGAATGGCCTTTTCGCTTGCCGCGACGTTGATGCCGTTGGCATCTCCCCAAACGGTGGCAACACTGTAGCCGTCATTTGCATAGACGATCTCGAGACCGGGTATCTCGCGGCTCAGGGCATATTTGAGAATGCCCGGTTCTTTTTTGACTCCCTCAAAGTACTTATTCAAACCAGCAAAAAAGTCGGGATCGTGACCTGTGTCATCGCCCGCGATATAGATACGGCGGCCGCCGTTGCGACCGATC
>JBJMGO010000033.1:0-9886 GCA_045807825.1 Pyrinomonadaceae bacterium
CGTACACCGACGAGACCGGTGCACTGCTCGGCATCATTCCATCCTCGAATGGCGGCGGTCCGCTCGGCCCGATCACCGACCACGTGCCGGTGCTCAAGGCGAGCGTCGACCCCGGACACGTCGTCGAGGTGAAGTTCACGCGCGGCAACTCGGACGGGATCTATATCGAGAAGAACGTCAACAACGCCGCTTGGACGTTCGCCGACAAAGCCGTCAAGTCGCCTGCGGTCTTTACAGTACCCGGCGACGGAATACCGCAGGGTGTTCAGATCAGGGCGAGGTTCCTGGATGGCAATTCGGCAGTCGGTGACTGGTCGGATATCGTGACGGTGCAGACGATACCGTGAGGAACAGTGAATAGTGAATAGTGAAAAGTGAAAAGTGAATAGTGAAGGAAGGGCCGGTCGAACAATGCACAACGCATAATGCACAATGGACAATGAGGAAGGGCCGCGAGTGATCGCGGCCTTTTTCTTATGCTCTCTTGCCTCCTGCCTCCTGCCTCCTGCCTACCGTCTACTGCCTACCGTCTACTGCCTACCGCCTACTGCCTACCGCCTGCTGATCGCTGACTGCTGACGGCTGACTGCTTCCTCTCGTAGATCGGGGCTTGGCGGTCTTTGAGATGGCCGGCATCACGTTCCGCGACCACGGCTTGGATCTCGGCGATGATCGAGAGGGCGATGGACTCGGGGGTTTGGGCGCCGATGTCGAGGCCGATGGGGGCGTGGAGCTTTGTTACGGTCGCTGCGTCCACATCATTGCCGGCGGCGGTGAGGTCGGCGAGTATTCGCGTCGTTCGAGCCTTTGGGCCGAGGGCACCGAGGTACTGGACCGGCTGTGTGAGGAGGAATCGCAGGATCTCGCGGTCGTGCTCGAAGTTGTGCGTCATTACGACGGCGGCGGAGTCGGGGCCGAGTTGGAGGTTGGCGGCGAGTTCGTCGGGGCGGAGGTTTAGCAGCTCGTCGGGGTGCGACAGCCTCTCGGCATCGAGGTACGCGGGGCGGTGATCGACGACCGTGATATGCCAGCCGAGTTCGTTTGCGAGCCGCACGACCGGCACGGCGTCAAAGCCTGCTCCGAAGACGACGAGATTCAAGGGTGGGCGGATCGTTTCTACGAAATAGTCGGCAGTAGGCAGTGGGCAGTAGGCAGTGGCGGAAGAGGGAGCGGTGAGCGGTGAGCAGTGAGTAGCCTCAGAGTCGTTGTCGATAGCGATGCGTTCGCCTATTGGGTGGGCGGGGTCGTCGGAGGCGATTACGGTGGCGAGGGTGATGGGTTGGCGGGTGGTGAAGACTTGTTCGATCAGTGCAAAGAGATCATTGCCCTCGACAGGTTCGAGCAGGACTTTGAGCACGCCGTTGCAGCCCATGTTGAGTGAGAAGACGCTGTCGTCGTGGCCGCGGGTGTCGTAGGTGATGAGGTCGGGCTTGCCGGTGGCAAAGACTGCTTGGGCGCGTTCGAGGAGGTCGGCCTCGAGGCAGCCGCCCGAGACGGTGCCGATCACGGTGCCGTCGTGGGCGATGAGCATTCGCGCGCCCGGCAGACGATAGCCCGAGCCCTCGAGACTCACGACCGTCGCAAGTACGGCTTGGTCGTCGGGACCAAGTTGGCGGACCCGTGCGAGGATGTCACGCAATTCTTTCGACATTTAGAGAAGCTTGTCGGGCGTGATCGGCAGATCGCGAACACGTTTGCCCGTCGCGTTAAAGATCGCGTTCGCGACCGCGGCGGCGACGCCGGTGATCCCGATCTCGCCGATGCCGCGTGCACCGATCGGACTGATGTGCGGGTCGGGCTTGCCGATAAAGTACACATCGATCTCGGGCACGTCGAGGTGGACGGGAACGTGATAGTCGGCGAAGGAGCGATTCACCGGATTGGCGTAGCGTTTGTCGTACGCGGTCTCCTCCATCAACGCCTGGCCGAGGCCGTAGACGACGCCGCCGATCATCTGCGAGCGTGCGGTCTTTTCGTTAAGGATGCGTCCGACGTCGTGCACGCCCAGGAACCGCGTCACGCGGACCATGCCGGTGTCCTCGTCCACACGCACCTCGGCAAACTGCGCTCCGAATGAGTGAAAGGAATATTTTTGGCGGTTCGCGTCCGTCTCGGGATCTGCCTGCTGCATTTCGCACGGTGCACCCGCACCGCCCGCGGCGGGCTGCTTGGCCTGTTGCTGTTGACTTTGCTGTTGCTGCTTCGCCTGCGGATTGCTCTCCTGCGGCTGTGCCGCCTGAAACGGTTGGACCGTCATGCACATCTCGATGTTGGGCATGTTTGCCCGTCGGAGAATGTCGGTGTACAGCTCGTTGATCGAGCGATCGTCACGGACGAACAGCCGCGAGTCGGCCGCCTCGATGCTGTCCGGACCGTGGCCGTGGAGGCGTGAATTCGTGTCGTTCACGGCCATGCCGACCATTTGTTTTTTGAGTTCCTCGGCGGTCGCGAGCACGGCGGACGTGACGCTCACAGCCGTTTGCGACCCACCCGAGCCAGGGCCTTGGGGCAGCAGCGAGTCGCCGATATTGACCGTGATCTTTTCGACCGGAATGCCGAGCACGTCGGACGCCGTCTGGGCGATGATCGTGTACGTGCCCGTGCCGATGTCCTGCGACGCGCACCAGATCTCGGCGGTGCCGTCCTGTTTGATCTGAATGCGTGCGGACGCGCGGCTGCGGTTGGCGGGATACGTCGCCGTCGCCATTCCGATGCCGTAAAGATACTTGCCCTCGCGTCGCATCGCGGGTTTGAGGTTGCGTTTGCTCCAGCCAAACTTGTCGGCACCGATGCGATAGCAGTCGAGGAGATTCTCTAGAGAGAAGGGTTTGTTCTGCAGATGGTCGAGCGTCGTGTGGTTGAGCACCCGCAGCGCGATCGGGTCCATATTGAGAGCGAACGCAAGCTCGTCCATCGCGGACTCGAGCGCGAAACTTCCCGGCGTCTCGCCCGGTGCACGCATGAATGTGGGTGCGCCGACGTTGAGCTTTGCGACCTTGTACGTGATCTCGCGGACCGGCGGTCCGTAGAGCACGGTGGAAGGCACGCCCGCACGCTCAAAATATTCCGACACGGATTTGTACGTGTCAGTGTGATGGAGCAGGGCGGTCATCTTGCCGCTCTTGTCGGCACCGATCGCGATTCGTTGAATGGTCTCGGGACGACGGCCGACGTTCGTTACCATCATCTGTCGTGTGAGGTTGAGCTTGACCGGGCGGTTCACGACCTTTGCGCTCATTACGGCGATAGGAATGTGCGGCCACTGACCGCCCTTGCAGCCAAATCCGCCGCCGACGAAGGGCGAGATGACATGAACATTCTCGGCCTTGAGTCCAAAGAGATACGCGGTCGAGCCCTGGCAATTTTTTACGCCCTGCGTCGAGTCGTAGATCGTGAGCTTGTCGGGCGCTTCCCACACAGCGACCGTGGCGTGGGGCTCCATCGGGTGATGATTCTCGGTCGGCGTGCGATATATGTTGTCGACCTTGACCTCGGCGGTCGCGAGAATGGGCGAGGCTTTGCCCTCGTTAGTCTGCCCCTGCGCGGGAGCTTGCGCGTTCGGCATCTCGGCATCGAGATCGATCGCGGGTTTTGAGTCGGAGTAAGTGACCTTGACGAGATTCGCCGCCGCACGCGCGTTCTCAAACGTGTCGGCGATCACGACCGCGACATACTGACCAAAATAAAAGACCGTGTCCTGCTGCAGCGGCAGGAAAGTCGTCTCGCCCAGCATGCCGCCGCCGCCGCGGGCCATCGCCTGCTGGTCGTACGGCGTGAGGCGCGGCGCGTTCTCGTGCGTCAGAACATCGAGGACACCCGGCGAGGACTTTGCTGCCGCGATATCGATCGAGCCGATGGTGCCGCTCGCGACTTTTGCACGCACAGGGAAGGCGTAAACGAGATCCTTGGGCGAGAATTCCGCAGCGTACTTTGCACGGCCAGTGACCTTGAGGATGCCGTCCTTGCGGTCAAGAGGTTTGCCGATGACGTCGCCGATCATTTACGCAGCACCTCCGTTTGCGGCGCGAGTGAGTGCACGAATGATCGCACGCCGGCCGAGCTCGACCTTGAACTTGTTATATTCATGCGGCTTTGCATTGGCCATCTCAGCCTCAGCGGCGGCACGAAAGTTTGCCTCAGTTGCGTCTTTACCCAAGAGCATTTTCTCAGCCTCGAGCGCCCGCCACGGCTTGTGAGCGACACCGCCCATCGCGATGCGCGCGGTTTGAATGCGTTTGCCTTTCATGTCGAGTGCCGCAGCGACGCTGACGAGCGCAAAGGCATAGCTCGCGCGGTCGCGGACCTTTAGGTAATAGGAGTTCGCGGCAAAGTTATTCTTTGAGATCTCGATCGACGTCACGAGCTCACCGGGCGCAAGGTTGTTGTCCTTCTCAGGCGTCTCGCCAGGAAGGCGATGATAGTCGGCGAACGGGATCGTGCGTTCGCCATTCGGGCCGGTGACGTGAACGACCGCATCGAGCGCCGCAAGAGCGATGCACATGTCAGACGGATTCACCGCAATACATTTATCAGACCAGCCAAAGATCGCGTGGTAGCGGTTGATCCCGCCGATCGCCGAGCAGCCGGTGCCGGGCTCACGCTTATTACACGGCATCCCGACCTCGTAAAAATACTGGCAGCGAGTGCGTTGATTCAGATTGCCGCCATTCGTCGCCATGTTGCGAAGCTGTGCGGTCGCACCCGCGAGGATCGCCTGCGTCAGTAGCGGATAGTGCTGCCGAATGATCGCGTGATTCGCCGTCTCGGTATTGTGCGCGAGTGCTCCGATGGTGACGCCTTTTGCCGTCGCTTGAATATTGTTGAGCGGCAGCCGCGTGATGTCGACCAGCGTCGAGGGCCGCTCGACGTCCTCTTTCATGAGGTCGATGAGGTTGGTGCCGCCCGCGAGATATTTGGCCTGCAAGGCCGAGGCGGCCTGCACCGCAGCGTGCTCATCTGTCGCGCGAACGTACTGGAACGGCCTCATTCGCCCACCTCCCGTGTGCCGTTCGCGAACTGCCATTTCTGCGAGACATTCTTGCCCGTGTGCACCTCGCGGATGGCATCAACGATGTTTGGATAAGCACCGCAGCGGCAGATGTTGCCGGACATCCGCTCGCGGATCTCCTCGTCGGTGAGTTGAATATTCTTGGCCGTGGCTTTGACGTGAGCGGTCACGTAGCTCGCATCGCCGCGTTTTGCCTCGTCCAGCATTCCCACCGCGGAGCAGATCTGACCCGACGTGCAGTAGCCGCACTGAAATCCATCGTGCTTTACGAAAGCAGCCTGCATCGGATGCAGATCGTCGCCATGTGCGAGTCCCTCGATCGTCGTAACGGATGACCCCTCGAGCGTCGCCGCCAGTGTCAGACACGACAACACACGGCGCCCGTCGACGAGCACCGTGCACGCGCCGCATTGCCCGTGATCGCAGCCTTTCTTTGAACCAGTAAGATCGAGCCGTTCACGCAGCGTATCGAGCAGCGTTGTACGAGGATCGAGCGACAAGCTCTTCGAAGCGCCATTCACATTGAAACGAACGCTGACCGCGTCGGCCGCCACTCCGCCGAGGCTTTCTGATGCGGTCGCGGGCTCACCGGCTCCGCGTGCAAACACGCTCAGCGTCGGCAGATTGTGAAGTGCAACGAGGGCCGCTCCGAGTGCGGAGACCTGCTTTAGGAACTTTCGGCGGTCGGTGCCGTGCTTCGATCTCTCGTCGTCGGGGCAAGATTCTTGGGCTAGAACGTTTTTGATGAGGTCGTCATTCATCCGCTCACGCGTGCCGGTGAGTACATGGCAGCAATGAACGAATTATAACGCCGCTGTGGCCAAGGCCGGTTGTATGCGGCGATACAAATGCCGCGAGCAGCTACCGCGTCTTTGGGATAAGAGCGAGCTCGGCCGCACGGTTTTGCTTGAAATGTTTTATGAGTGTGCCGGGAGCGAAGCGGGCGAGCCAGGAGATGACGACAAGCTTTAGTGATCGGCGATGCCGGTTGGCGACGCGAAAGGCAACGACGGCCTCTCGGTAGTCGCCGCTTAGTAGATACGCTTTACCCTGCTCGACCGCCAAGTCGGCTTCGAGCCCGGCGATACGGCGTTCAACGATCTGGCGCTGCTCTTCGTCGAGATCTATGGTGCGGCAAACGCGTTCGAAGGCGTTGATCTCGCGCTCGACGCGGCTGATCGAGTCGCCCGAGATCCCTTCCGTGCCGACGCGGTATTTGAGCAGCACCTTCTTTCGATAACCGATCTTGGCTCCAGCTTTTGCCATCCGCAGCCAGAGGTGAAAGTCGTGTGCACGGACGCGTTCCTCCTCAAACATTCCTGCTTTAACGATCATCTCCTTGCGGACTACAGTCCCGGAGGTGATCACGTTGCAGCGAAGGTCGAGGATGGAGTTGAAATTTGCCTCGCCGACTGATGGTGCATCCTGCATGAAGGTTCGACGATATGCGGAGTTCACACCGAATAGCTGCGCGTCGCAATACACCATGTCGTAACCGTGCCGCTGCAGGAAGACGTACTGTGCCGCCAGATGGTCCGGCAGCCAAACGTCGTCCGCATCCAGAAATGCGATGATCTCGCCGCGGGCATGCTCGATGCCCAGATTTCGTGCCGGGCCTGCTCCGGAATTCCGCTGGCGAATGTAGATGATGTCCTCTAATAGAGGCCTGATGGCGCGTTCGAATTTATCCTTATCGGGGGAGCCGTCATTTACGACGATGATCTCGTGCTCACGGAATTTCTGAGCAAGAACGGACCTAAGCGTCTCTTCGATCGTGTCCGCGGAGTTGTATGCAGGGATAATGACCGACACCTTTGGCACAGCGTCAAAGACGTTCCGGCCGACACGTTTTGTGTAGCGTCGCTCGTCGCTCATCGCGTCCCCCTGATCGGCTCCCAGCGTGCATACCGCTCGCCGCGGAGGAATTTGTAGAACGCGATCACCGAGGCGAGATTCGCTAGAACAAAATAGAGCGGCATCGCCAGCAGCGTGAGGCGGATGCCCGCACGCTCGAGCACCCAGGCCGCGATCGCCATTCTATAAAACCCTGCTTGCAGGACCATAGCGATCCCGTAGAAAGGCGAAAACGGGTTTAGCAGCAGGCTGGATGAGAGCAGCCCCGCCAGCAAGAGCGGCACGGCGTAACGCAGGAGCTTGTGCGAGATCAGCTCGACGGCAAAAAAGCCGCTGCGAAATGGGTTCATCATGTCTCGATTTCGCCAGAGATCGGTGAAGGTCTGAGAGATCACCCGGACGCGCATTTGCATCTCGTCGCGAGAGTGGCGATTGGTCTGCTCATAGCAGACGGCCGATGGCTCAAAGACGCTCCGGAGCCCGCGGCGGTAAAGATCCGTGCAGATCAAAAAATCTGAGCACGCCTCGGGATACATAGCTTGGTATGCGCCGCGGCGAACTGCATACAGGCAGCCTGACGCGCCGATAAGCGAGCACGCCTGAGCCTCAGCCGCTTTGATAAACGTCTCGTAGCTCCAGTAGTTGCGCGCGCCCTTACCAACGCTCGAGTCGCCGTGATCGACATACTCTAGTCGCCCAGCAACGCAGCCAACCGTCTCATCGGCAAAGGCCGGCAAGATCCTTTGGAATACGTCCGGACTGTAATTCGTCGTCGCGTCCGAAAAAAGAATGATCTCACCGTTCGCGTGCTCAACCGCCGCATTTTGCGTTGCGGTCTTGCCGACGCGGCCCTCCACGCGGAGGAGCTTTACACCTCGATCGCTGAATTCGGCCGCGATCTGCTCGGTATTATCGGTCGATCCGTCGGAGGCGACGAGGATCTCAAGCTTTTCGTGCGGATAGTCAATAGCGAGCGTGTTCTCGATCTTGCGGCGGATCGCTGCTTCCTCGTTGAAGGCGGTGATCAGAACGGTGACATTCGGCTCGATAGCGGCACGTTTGAGCGCACGCGGACGCACCTTACTGACCAGCCAAACCAGGAGCGGATAGCCGACGTACACGTACACAAGCAACCAGACGCAGCTCCAGAAGACTATTTGTTCGGCTGTCCATCTCATGCGGTTGCGGTAGCAGGGAGCGGCAGCTTCTCCCGCTGCGGCCCGAGGACCTCTTTGTTCTCGATGGTGTAGATCCTGCGAAATGCGACAGCGTACGCGAGCAGGTAGTAGATGAACCAGTTATAGGCGACCGACGCGAAAAAGCTCGACACCCAGTAGCCGATGATGCTCGCCTGCAAGCCTATAGAGACGTAGTAAAACCAGTTGAGATCATCTATCTCGAATTGCCTCCGCTCGATAGCCCCCAGCCGACGGAACGGCGCGATCATAAAGATCATGTACGCGACGAATCCCGCGATACCCAATTCCGACGACACCTGCGTGAACGCGTTGTGCGTCTGATGATTTTGCGTCGCGACGATAGGGAAGTTGCCGATGCCAATGCCCCAGGGATTACGAGCTGTGACGAGTAGCGATCTTGTCAAAAGCTCCTGCCTCGCATCGCTGGAACCAACAGGATCGAGCGACGGAATAAAGATCGAGATCATTCTCAGGCCGTAATTGCCGGGTGCCGCAAGGATCGTGACGCCCCCGACGAGGAGCGAGACGATCGCCGTCTGGACCTTGTGCTTGCGGCCGAGCTTCCAGGCTAGTGTCGCCGAAACAGCTAACAGGCCCAGGAATCCACCGCGTGAATACGTCACCATATTCGCGGCGACAAAAATACCCGTCGCAACGAAGTAGATGACCTTCCAAAACTTGTTCTTTGTCGTGAGAGCGAGACACAGCGTGATCGGCGTCATCATCACGAAGTGCAGCGCCATCTCGTTTGGGTTGCCGAAGATACCTTTCACGTCGGTAACAGCGACGCGATATGCCTCCACACTGAACTTGCCCTCCATGTAATACTCGACCGCGCACGCTCCCAGATAGATGCCGATGCCGAACGATAGCCACATCATCTGCATCAGACGACGACGCGTACGAACGACGTTCACCAGGACGACAAAGATCGCGACCGCTTTTATGAACGGATCGTTGAATGTCTCCCACGCCGTTCCCGGATCGACCGAGATCGGGATCAGCAAAAACGCGATCGCAGTCATCGCAAGGACTGCCTTGACCTCGGTGGAAAGTTTTGTGAGATTCCCCTCCGTCGCGAGCTGACTTGGGAAAAAGATGATCAGCGTGGCAACACCGACGTAAAAGGCGGAGAATGCGAGCCACTCCATTCCGGGCAGGATCTCGTACGGCCGAAACAGCACGATCACCGAGAAAATGTAGAGAAGAACGTAAGTGATCAAATGCCCATTGCGCACCAGCCACTTGTCACTACGCAAAAGCTCGAAATCGCGCTCGGCTGTCCTCTCTTCCTTGGGTGTGCGTGCGGTTGTCTCTTCTGTGACCGCTGTCGCCGATATAGTATCTGGAGCACTGGCCGCTACATCGGCGGCAACCGCAGATATTTCCTCTGGCGAGGGTGCTCCCCTAGGCGCGCGCGAGAAGGTGCGATCCTCCTCAGGCAGGCCGTACTCAAAGCTGGAATTTACGAGATTCTGCGGCTCCTCGGTAGAGATGATCTCTTCCGCACGCTTAAGCGGCGGCTGACCTCCGTCGGGCGAACCACCAAAGCCGGTATCGCGCCATTCGTCCGGCTGATTTTCGATCTTGTATTTTCGTCTCGCTAGCGACATCGGCGTAACGGTGGAATAAAGCCCGAATGCATGGCTTTTTCTAGACCGCGACGCCCTCCCGCTCCATGGTGATCATGTCGCGGACGCGACGCTTGAGGGCCTTCTCGAAATGGCGTGCTTCGTTGACGCCGCTGAATGACAGTTGCTGGAGGTTGACCTCGATCCTTTTGCGGTAATCCGACACAAGCGAGTCGGACACGCCGAGCATCTCC
>JBJMGO010000034.1:0-3893 GCA_045807825.1 Pyrinomonadaceae bacterium
AGCAAGGAACTCTACTTCCTCATTCGAAATCTGATCAAGGTGATCCACCGATGTTGCCCCCGACCTGATCGCCATCGCAACGCCGCCGAGATCGCTGAATTGGCCGACATGCGCCTTGATCCTAAACCCGAGACTCCGCGCGGTCTCTAATATCTTCTTTGATTGCTGGACCGTGAACGCGCCATTCTCGCAAAAGACGTCGCAAAAGAACGGCACGCTTGCACAGAAGCTCGACCCCACAAACCACTTCCACGCCTCCGACAGCATTGAGTCGCAGATCAAATTGACGTACTTTTCGGAGTTCCCGTTATATTCCGGAGGTACAGCGTGAGCCGCCATAAAAGTAGGAACGATGGTCATTGGATGCCGTCCGTCAAGCTCCTCGATCACCGCCAGCATCTTAAGCTCTGTTTCCGTATCGAGCCCGTAGCCCGTCTTGATCTCACACGTCGTTGTCCCGCAGCGCAGCATCTTATCGAGGCGCTGCAAGCCTAGGGTCACAAGCTCCTCTGCAGACGCCGCTCGCGTGTGCCGCACCGTCGAAACGATCCCGCCGCCCGCTGCGAGGATGTCGAGGTACTCGGCTCCCTTGATCTTTAACTCAAACTCATCGAGCCGGTCGCCTGCATAAACTATATGCGTGTGCGGATCGACGAATCCGGGACAAACAACCCTACCCTGCGCGTCGATCAAGTCATCTGACCCGAATTCCCGCAGAATATCGAGTGACTTGCCGACCCCGATAAACTTTCCGCCCGCGATCGCAACAGCTCCATCCTCGATAATGCCAACCTCCACCATCTCAGCCCCACGCTTTGCTTTCGCGCCGGCGGCACAGGTCACGAGTTCGCCGGCGTTGTGTATGATCAGGTCGACTTTCATCGGAATAACAGCCGTGATGATAGCACGTAGCCAGCGCCGCGGCCTTTGCATTCAAAGCCGGGCTTCGGCTACATTTCCTTCACATCTTTCTCAAAGGAGCAACTAAATGGAATCATCAGCACCGCAGGTAACGCCGGAGATCACGTGGCGGGTTATGACGGGCTTTCAAATGTCCGCGGCTTTTAAAGCGGCGGTCGAGCTCGAGCTATTCACAAAGGTCGGTGAGGGCAATAAAACGGCGGCTGACATCGCCCAATCCACGGGCGCCGCCGAACGCGGTATTCGCATCCTCGCCGACACAATGACTGTCGCCGGTCTGCTAAAAAAGAGCGGGAGCGAATATTCACTCACAGACGAATCAGCCGCATTCCTGGACAAGTGTTCAAAGATGTATGTCGGATCCGCCGTCGATTTCCTGATGGGCCCAACCCAAATGCGCGGGTTCGAAGACTTTACGAATGCTGTTCGCCACGGCGGCTCGCAGATCTCCGGAGAAGCTTCTCTCGATCCAGAGAGTCCGATGTGGGTGACATTCGCGCGGTCAATGATGCCGCTGATGATGCCGTCGGCTCAGATGATCGCCGGCCGCATCGGACTGCCGAACGACGAGCCGATAAAGGTCCTCGACATGGCCGCCGGCCACGGCATCTTTGGCGTGAGCGTTGCGATGCAGTACCCGAAGGCCGAGATCTACGCCGCGGACTGGAAGAATGTGCTAACTGTCGCGACCGAGAACGCGGAGCGTTTCGGTGTTGCCGATCGCCATCACCTGATCCCCGGCAGCGCATTCGAAAGCGATTTTGGTGACGACTACGATGTCGTGCTGGTAACGAACTTCCTCCATCATTTCGATCCACCGACAAATATCGAGTTTCTCCGCAAGGTGCATGCTGCGCTGAAACCCGGCGGACGCGCGTTTACCCTTGAGTTCGTGCCAAATGATGACCGTGTTTCGCCGCCGAGCGAGGCGTTGTTCTCGATGGTGATGCTCGCGGCGACGCCTGCGGGCGATGCCTACACATTTAGGGAGTTGGACGAGATGTTCACAGCGGCCGGATTCTTCCACAGCGAGCACATCCCGCTCGCACCAATGCCGCAGCACCTGATCGTCTCGACCAAGTAGCTACGGGGCTTCCTGCTGGATCTTTGCGTGCAGCTCGTTCACCTGCATCAAGGCCGCCGTACCGTACCATGGTACGAAGTCGGGTACGAGTACGCCGGCCTTGACGGTCGGATCGGTCGCTACCCAAGCCTTTGCTTCCGCTAGGCTCGCGGTATTGAAGATAAACAGACCGCGGAATGTCTCCCCGTTCTGGCCGAACGGCCCCGCGAGCACGAGCTTCCCTTCTGAAGCAAGGCGGCGGATATTCGCCATATGTGCAGCGAAGAGGTCGTCGCGGTCTTTGCCCTTGACCTCCGCGTCGCGTGGTCCGGTCTTGAGGATGACCAGAACATAACTCTTCATCCCGTACTTGTCGGCACCAACTTTCTTTGCGAGAGCGGCGTCGTATCCACCTTGAGCGGCAGCCGTAACCGCTGAAACAAGCACGAGCCCGGCTGAGATCAACATCATCCTTTTCATATCTTTGCGTCCTCAGTGACTTTGCGTAGAAAATAGCACAGGTATGACCCGCAACATCAAAGCGCCGACCGGCATCGACCTAACCTGCAAAAACTGGCTCATCGAGGCGGCGTACCGGATGATCCAAAACAATCTTGATGCCGATGTGGCATTCGACCCGGAGAATCTCATCGTCTATGGAGGACGCGGTAAAGCAGCTCGTAATTGGGAGTGCTTTGACGCTATATTGCGTTCGCTAAAAGACCTGAACGAGGACGAGACGCTTCTGATCCAATCGGGCAAGCCCGTCGGCGTTTTTCGCACCCACACAGACGCTCCGCGCGTGCTGCTCGCTAATTCGAACATCGTTCCGCATTGGGCGACACAGGAGCAGTTTGACGAATACGAACGCGAAGGGCTGATGATGTACGGCCAGATGACGGCGGGCTCATGGATCTACATCGGCACGCAAGGAATCCTGCAGGGGACCTACGAGACCTTTGGCAGTCTGGCCCGTCAAAACGGTTGGGGCACGCTTGCGGGGAAGCTAGTTTTGACCGCCGGCCTTGGCGAAATGGGCGGCGCGCAGCCGCAGGCTGTCACCTTCAATGGCGGCGTCGGTATCTTTGTCGAGGTGGACCCATGGCGTATTGAGCGGCGCCTGCAGCTAAAGCAGGTGGATGTCCAGGCAAGGGACCTCAACGACGCTATCGTTGTGGCAAACGCGGCGACTGACGCAAAAGAAGCCAAGTCCATCGCTCTCCTCGGCAACGCCGCCGAGGTCCACTGGCAACTTCTCGAGCGCGGTGTCATTCCCGACGTCGTCACCGACCAAACCAGCGCGCACGATCCGCTCTACGGCTACATTCCTGTTGGGCTTAGCGTCCAAGAGGCCGCAGAACTCCGCAAGAGCCATCCTGCAGAATACCAACGGCGCGCGGCGGACTCGATGTCGAGGCATGTTGAGGCAATGCTCGAATTTCAGCATCGCGGCTCGATCGTTTTTGACTACGGCAACAATCTCCGGCAGAGAGCAAAGGACAACGGCGTCCCGAACGCTTTTGACTACCCCGGTTTTGTACCCGCCTACATTCGACCGCTCTTTTGCGAGGGTAAAGGACCCTTCCGCTGGGTCGCTCTGTCGGGTGACAAGGAGGACATCTACAAAACGGACGAGGCGATCATGAATCTCTTCCCCGCCAACGATCACCTTGCACGGTGGCTGACGATGGCGCAGGAACAGGTGGAATTTCAGGGTCTGCCCGCTCGCATCTGCTGGCTCGGATATGGAGAACGTGCGAAGGCCGGCCTCAAGCTCAACGAGATGGTCGCGTCCGGCGAATTAAAAGCTCCGATCGTCATAGGCAGGGATCATCTCGACTGCGGCAGCGTCGCTTCGCCAAACCGCGAAACCGAGAGTATGCGCGACGGCAGCGACGCCATCGCAGAT
>JBJMGO010000035.1:0-4617 GCA_045807825.1 Pyrinomonadaceae bacterium
CGTCGAGGGCGAGACGCTGCATAAGCTGCTTCGCCGCGAGGGTACGCTGACGATCCCGCGGGCCGTGCGGCTGCTGCGGCAGATCGCGGACGGGGTCGAGGCCGCGCATGAGCTTGGCATCCTTCACCGGGATCTCAAGCCGGCGAATATCTTCATCATGAAGGGCAAGCACGGCGACGGCTTTGTGAAGGTTGGCGACTTTGGACTCGCCAAGATCCTCTCGCAGACCGTGACTGACGCGAGCTCGAATGCGACGCCTTCCTCGCGCGGCATCATCGGAACGCCGGAGTTTATGGCGCCCGAGCAGATGCAGCCGGAGCTTGGGGTCGATGCACGTGCGGACCTCTACGCCCTCGGCACCATCGCCTACCTCATGCTCGGCGGCAGGACGCCGTTCACCGGCGACCTCATGCAGCTCGTTACGCAAAAGATAATGCAGCGGCCGGCACCTCTTTCATCGATCAGGAGCGACATTCCGAGCGACGTCGATCGCGTCGTAATGTCAGCTCTTGAGATCGACCCCGCGAACCGCCCCGCATCAGTCAATGCTTGGATGGAGCAGCTCGAGAATGCGGCCGTCGACGTGACCGAGAGTCACCGCACAGGGCGTTCCCGGCTCGTTGTGCTTGGGCCACTTGGCGCCGAGGTTTACGTCGATGACGAACGCCGTGCCAGCGTCGGCAGCTCGGGCCGCGTCGTGCTCAGCGATATTCCACCCGGCCGACACGTCCTGCGAGTCTCTAAGCCCGGTGAGCGCGACGATGAACGCGTCATCGAGATCCGCGATGACGCCGCAGAGCAGGTCATTCAAGCGCAGCTTCGGGTGATGAATCCAAGTCACCCGTCGCAGACCGGCTCGGGTGCGGGCTCTTCGTCGAGAGGGCAGTCGAGCGTGATCCCGGGAATTGTCGCGTGCTCGAATTGCGGCTCGCGCTTCGCTGAGGGCGTGAGATTTTGCGGCCGATGCGGCGGCGGCACCTTTAAGCCGATCGAGGAAGCAGGCGCTGCGGCAACTCGACCATGTCCGCGCTGCGGGACCACCCTTAGAGCGGAGGCCAAATTTTGCGGACGCTGCGGTTTGAACAGCGCGCCGTCTGTCGGATCCGGCTCTCACACGTCTCAGTTCATCCAGCCACACCAAAGTGTGCCTCCTCAGGCCGAGAGAGTGTGCCGGCAATGCAAAACGGCGTACGCCGCGCATATAAGGTTCTGCGGGCGCTGCGGCACAAACTTGTAACCCGACAGACTCAAACCTTCTCCTACCTTGCTACACTTAACACCGTGAAGGCAAGGAGGGAAGAAGATTACACGATGATCGTCGGCGCGGGCTTCGTGCTTGCGCTCGTGATCGTCAGCGCGGCTATCTGGGTGCTCAAACAGCGTCCTGGCGGCAACGGCAACACGCCTGCGACCCCTGAGGCCACTCAGGACAAGGAAAAGAAGGGCAAGGACAAAAAGGATAAAAAGCAGCCGTCGTCCGAAGCAAAAAAGTGGGCCGGTGACAAGGCCTACGAGTCATCCGGTGCCATCTGGGTACCGGGCACGGATCAAGTCCTCTTCGTCGATGACAAAGATGACGCGAACATCCTCTGTGTCACTCTCAACGAGAATGCCGACCAGTCGGGTGATCTCATTCCGGTGGCCTTGGGAGCGAAAGTGGATGACGCCGAGGACATAACCTCGGATGGAACATATTTTTACGTCATCAGCTCGCAGTTTCGCAAAAAGAGCAACGAGGGAGCTGGTATCGTGCGGTTCAGATACGACCCCAGCACGCACACTGTACAAGACCTCCAAGCCATCCAGGATCTAAAGGGGCTTCTGATCAAAAACGTGCCGGAGCTTGCCGTCTCAAAGGACGAGGTCCGCACCGAAAACGCGATCAACATCGAGGGCCTCGCTTGGGACCCCAAAGGAAAGCGGTTACTCTTTGGCTTTCGCGATCCGCTCGTGAACGGATCAGCGATGATCGTGCCCGCAATGCTTAAGGATCCGAACGCTGGATTCACGGCTGACAACCTGTCATTCGCTCCAGCGATCAAGCTGAATCTCGAGGGACTCGCCATCCGCAGCATTGAGTGGGATGCGACCAAAACCAAATTCCTCATCATCGCAGGAGCGACCGAAGGCGAGAAAAAGGAGGGATTCTTCCTGTGGAGTTGGGACGGGTCGGGCGCTCCGCAAAAGCTGCAGGAGCTAGACGCAAAGATCAAGCCTGAGGGGATCACGTCAGTCGACGCGGGCGGGGACCATTTCCTCTACGTCGTGGGCGACGCCGGGTATTACCTGCGGCTTGCAGATCCTGTTCAGTAGCCGCCGAGCTCATTCTGCGAACATTACCTTTGTGCTATCGTATTTCTGTCTGACAAAGACGTTTGTCCCCCCGCCGGATGCGAGAGCTTGCCCTTCAGAATTGTCGAGTAGACAAGCGATACGACACGCGTGAGCTGCTCGGACGGGGCAGCTATGCCGAGGTGTTCTTGGCCCGCGACATCCTCGCATCCGAAAAGTCGACCCATAAGCTCGTCGTCATAAAGTGCCTCAACGTCTTTCTTCACGACGACCTCGATCCGGATCTTGAGCGCACCCTTGTTGAGAACTTTCAGAACGAGGCGGTCGCACTTGACCGCGTTCGTCACCCAAATATTATCAGCCGTTTGGGACACGGCACTGCACGAGATCTTGCCGGCACGGTCTTTCACTACCTCGTGCTCGAATACATGGCAGGCGGTGATCTGCAAAGCCGCATTCGCCGCCAGAAGCTCGATCTAAAATGTGCTCTCGACTACATCGAGCAGACCTGTGCGGGCCTCAGTCACGCGCATGACCGCGGCATCATTCACCGAGACATAAAGCCCCAGAATCTGTTGCTCACCGTTGACGAAGCGACCGTGAAGATCGCTGACTTTGGGGTTGCGCGATTCTCGATGGCGGATTCGCCCATCACGCGTGTCGGCACTAACATCTACGCACCTCCCGAGCACAGCCCACTGCATGCCGGGAAGGGAAACGGCCTTGGTAAGCTCACCCCGGCATCCGATATCTATTCGCTTGCCAAGACCTGTTATACCTTGATCACCGGCGATCCGCCGCGTGCTTTCGCGAATGCACGGATCGAGTCGCTCCCGGACTCTATCAAAGACGGATCTTGGGCCGATCTGCTGTTGCCCGCTTTGCAAAAGGCTACTCAAGAGGACGCCTTGGCGCGACAGCAAACCGTGGACGAGTTTTGGGCTGATCTTGCCGAGCTTCGCGAGTTTGCCGCTGACGGGGAACTGAGCACCGTTGTTCGCTCTTTGAATGAGGCCCCGCAGGCCCATGTCTCCCGAGGCTACACGCCGATCGCACCGGCAAAGCCGGAGTTTGAGGAGGCCCATGAGCCGACGCCGGTCTCGATCAGGCCTGCATACGCGGCCGCCGCCACGGCAGCTGCGGCATCGCCCCCTCACGTCGTGAATGGCGGCGAGCCCGATCAGCCCATGGCCGCCCGTACTTCGCCCTACATCGACCGTGTCACGCGGGATACTAAGGCTGCCGCATACCCGCCACAGAAAAAAAGGACTCGGGTGCGGCGGTTCATTACCTTCGCCGTGTGTATCATTATCTTCACGGGTATCCTCTACGGGACGGCGAGCTATATGCGTGGGCGGCTGACGCTGCCGATATTTGCAAAGGTGCAGACGGCGACGGCGAACACGGATATATACCTTCGCCCCGACCCGAGTACAAGCAATGATCCGATAGGCCTCGTGACAAAGAATTCGAAGGTGAAGATCGTGACCGCGAAGGACAACTGGTATCAGGTCGATATCGTCGAACAAGGTCGCCCGCGGCAAGGGGCAAACACCGTCACCCGCGGGTGGCTCAATGGCAAGTACATTGATATCGACCAGAACTGAGTCTCGAGCTTGCCTACAGAGATACAGAAGAGAAAATTGAAACCACGATGAACACAGATGAACTCAGATAGGACTCCTTTTGTATCTGTGTCCATCGGTGTTCATCCGTGGTTAGTTCTTTTTAGTTTTAAAAAATGAGCGTTCTAGATAAGGTCAGACGATGGATAGACGGTGAGACGGCAGAGCTGGTGCTCGAGCAGGCGGCTCGGGACGCGCAGGTAAAGCCGCGATCAAAGGCGGAGGAGTTCATCGTGAAGATCGCACGGATGGTCGAGTCCGTCATGCAGAACGAGATGGTCCCGCTGCCGCAGGGCACCACGATCATCCCGAGCGAGTACATCATCTTTCTCTCATCTGACGACGACAAGGAGTGGCAGGGCGTCAAACGCCGTGGGCTCGAGCAAGGGCTCTATCACATACTCGCCGAGCGTGCCCGTGAGATCGCTGGCAAGAAGAAGCTCGAGACAAAGTCATTTGTCATTGAATTACGGGTTGACGCTACCCTCGAGAAAGGCCAGGTGCGGGTCCAGCACTCGTGGGAGGACGCCAACAACAAGACCGGCGTTCTGGCAAGACCTAAAGCTTTACCTCAGGTGGCTAAGGACGAGCCAAAACCTCAGGTAAAGCCTCAACCTCAACCTTTACCTCATGTGACTCGTTCTGCTCAGGCCACCAATCCGAATATGAGGTTACCGGCAGATCAAGCTGACAAGATCGA
>JBJMGO010000036.1:0-5291 GCA_045807825.1 Pyrinomonadaceae bacterium
CGAAAGACGTACTTCATCGCCAGGATGGGCGTCGTTGCGATCAACGGCTCCGCCAGGATGGCCCTCGTCGAGCTGTCCAGCCACCGAAAGTTGATCCACGCAAGGAAGCCGCCTAGAACAACGCCGAGGGCGGCCCGGTTGTCGTAAACAACGTCCGCCGCGACAGCGGTGACGGCGACGATGACACACATCAGGTAGATGATGCCGCGGTTCGTGTCCCGCAGTTCGGTTTCAGTTGTCAAAGGCTGAGGTTCCTCGCCCATTGCAAACTGCTTATTTTACTAACTGAGGCTGTGAAATTCAAAGGTCCGGCCCATCTTCGCCGCTGAGTGGCTTTTCGGAGGGCATGTCCTTTGGCTTTTGATAAATGCGGTTCGTAATGCGAAAAAACTGGATAAAAGCGATCACCGCACCGAGAATGATTCCGCCGACCATCCCCCATGGCTTTGAGCCGAGCAGCAGATCCGCTCCCCAGCCGATAAAGATCATAAAGGCGATGGTCGCAAAAAACGTGATCCCGGCCGCGTATCCGAGCCCCGAGCGACGTGCGGACTCGGCCTGACTCTCCGGCTCGTAGTACGGCGTCGAGGCCGTGGACTCCTCGCGACGAGGCTCATCGGGCCAGGCATTCTCCGTTTGCTCGGGAGGATGTTCGTCGGGTTCGTTGAGGCCTAGATTATTCATCTGTTGAGCGAATAATGACAGTTTCAGTGGGTGATTTCAATTCATATGTGGTGCCACGCCACACGATGCGCCGGGAAAAGAGGGCCGCAAGTGTGTTGTAGAGAAACAGCCCGGGCGAGAGCAGCCACAGACTATTTTGCGGGATGAACTGCCGCTTTAGCTCAGACGCATACTGCGGCAGAGCGAGCCGCACGGCCTTGAGCCTAATCCAGGATTTCCCGATGCTGCAGCCGCTAACAAACACGAGCGTCACCACCGCCGACCATACCGGGAATGTATTCTCGCGGGTCAGAATTACGATCAGAAACGCGGCCAACATCACGCCGCAAAAAATTGCTGAACCAATTAACGACATCATCCACAGCTGCGGCATACAGACGCGCGTGATCTTCATTTGTCGGGTCGTGAATTCAAGCAGCTCACCAAAGGTGCAATTCTCGACCGTCCCTGTCAGCGCCTGCGGCACATGAACGACATCGAGCCCCGCCGTCCGCACCGCATGCGTCACCGCAAAATCATCGGAGAGTGTGCCCCGCCACTGCTCCCGCATGTCGACCATAGCGAAAACGTCCCTCCGAATCGCGGTCGAGCCACCCCAGCAAAAATTAGAACGCGAGTTTGGACCAAGTGCGGAGGCGATCGAGGCATTCCATACCGAGCACATCTCCGAGGCAAATGTCGGCGTACCGGAGATGAACCACCGGTAACCCGTCGCAGCACCCACATTTACCGGCTCAACCGCACCGACGAGATACCGCAGCCAGTGCGGCGACACCCGAGTGTCGGAGTCGACAAATACAAACACCTCCGAACGCTCGTGCGCGTGGAGCACTGCCTCGCGGAGATTCTCGACCTTTTGCGCTGATATTGTGGCCTTTGGGGCAACGACAAGTTTTTCACCGCAGAGACGCTGAGACGCCGAGGCAAAAACGGTGGTGGTATGTTCTTTTCTCTGCGTCTCGGCGTCTCTGCGGTTAAAAATTCCCCTGATCATCTCTGCCGCAGGGTCCGCCTCATCGTCGACGACAAAGATCACCTCGTGATTGGGATAGTCCTGAGCAAGGATCGCCGCGAGATTTCCCTCCATCCCCTCGTCAATGCCGCGGCACGGGCAAATAACGGTGGCGAAGGGTTTCCAGTCGGGCAGCGGTTTTGCCAGCTTGGTCCTAAAAAACTCAAGATAGCGAAAGCCGCCCATCAGCGACTTAAAGCTGAACCACATGAGCACCGCCGCAAAGATGAGAAAGACGATGAGCATCAGCGGGAGGTTAGGAGCGGTGCGAGGTACTCGATGGTGCGTTCGACCGCACCGCGGTTTGACTCCATCACCGCGAGAGCATTCTGACCGAGAGATTGTCGGCCCGCTCTGTCAGATAGAAGCTTGATCAATGCCGCTGCCAGATCTTCGCTCCTCGTGCCCATTAGCTGTACAAGAGCATCGCGGGAGAGAAATTCCTTGACTGCCGCATCAAAATTCGCCGTATGCGGACCCGTTACGATCGGCTTGCCCACCGCTGCCGGCTCAAAAATACTCTGCCCGCCATGCGGAATCAGGCTGCCGCCGACAAAGACGATCTCCGCGAGCGGATAAACTGCCTTGAGTTCACCGATAGAGTCGAGGAGGATCACGTCGGCCTTCGCATCCGTGGGCAATTGGCTCTGACTGCGTCTGACAAACCCAAATCCTGACGAGCTGATCAAAGCCGCGACCTCGTCAAATCTCTCCGGATGCCGCGGCACGAGCATTAGTCGAGCCGAACGTGCTCTTTCTCGCACGGCAGCAAAAGCATCGAGCAGAATCTGCTCCTCCGGTGCGTGCGTACTCGCAGCAAGGATCAGGGGAGCATCGGCGGTGATGCCAAACCGCCCGCGAAACTCGCGAGTGATCTCGCTCTCTCCAATTGAGGTATCGACATCAAATTTTAAGTTCCCTGCAACTGTTACCTTCGCGGCGTCTGCGCCGAGTGACTTGAGCCGCTCTGCGTCGGCATCTCCCTGCATCAGCGCGAGGTCGACGTAGCCGAGGAGCTGCTTCATAAAGCCTTTGATCCGGGAATAGCGGCGGAACGACCGTGCCGACAATCGTCCGTTGACGATCGCGACGCGTGCTCCTGAGCGCGTCGCTTGCCGAAGAAAGTTAAACCAAAGCTCCGTCTCCGTGAGCAGCACAATATCCGGGCGGGTCTGCCGCAGGAATCGCTTCACCGATCCCCGCAGATCGAACGGAAAATAAACCACCAGATCCGCCACGCCTGCATAAGCATCGCGCGCAACTTGTTGCCCAGTTCGAGTCGTAGTTGAGACGACGAGCGCGATATGGGGAAACGTCTCCTTGAGCTTTCGCGCCAAGGGCAACGCCGCATTCGCCTCGCCGACAGAGACGCAATGCAGAAGCACGACTTTCCTGCCCTCCGCATCAAACGCAGGCACCGCCCCAAACCGCTGCGAAAAGCCCGCGGCCCATTTACCATCAGTCAATTTGTCGTAGAGAAAACGTGGAGTGAGAGCTAAAAAGCCGACCCAAAGAGCGATGTTGTACAAAAAGTACACGGAGTTTCGGAGTTACAGAGTTGAGGAGTTACAGAGTTAAAAGCTTCGCTGAGTTGCACCTCCGCATCGACCCTATAACTCTGCAACTCCGGACTCCGCAACTACTTCACTCGTTCCATATATCGGGCCTCGGTCGGGTTCACACGGATCTTTTCACCTTCAACGATGAATGGCGGGACGGAGACTGTGACGCCGTTCTCGAGCGTCGCGGGTTTATTGGAGTTTGAGGCCGTAGCGCCTTTGAGAGGCGGATCGGTGCGTGTGACAGTCAGTTCCATTACGGCAGGCAGAGTGACGCCGATGGGGTTGCCATTGTAAAACTCGACCTCAAGCGTGAGACCCGGCATCAGCCACTGAGCGGTGTCGCCAAGCTCCTCATCGGTGAGAGCGACCTGCTCGTAGGTCTCGTTGTTCATGAAGTGATGATGCGACCCGTCGGAATAGAGGTAGTCCATCCTGTGCTGCTCGAGCGTGATCTTCTCGATCGTGTCCGATGAGCGAAACCGGTACTCAAAAGAGCTCCCCGTCAGCAGATTCCTCAATCTCGCCTGCACCATCGCCCGAAGGTTGCCGGGCGTGTGATGGTGAAAGTCCATCACCTTTACGGGAGCTCCCTCATGGAGGAAGACCATCCCCTTTCTCATGTCGTTTGCCGAAATAGCCATTGCTTTGAAAACTTCTCCAACTGATCCGCCCCGGCGAGCGGGGCAAAGGAGACAGTTTAATTAGCCGCCGTCGCGTTGTCTAGCGAACCGTGATCCGGACCTTGAAGGTTCCCTTCCAACGGTCGACCTTAGAGCACTCCTGGACGGTCAGCTTGTAGTCGCCCGCGTCTGTCTTATCGACATCCGCACGGCTGTGACAATCCGCGGCTAGGTCCTGCTCGTAATTCGATCCTGGAGGGCCCTCTAGGAACGTCGACACAGCCCTATCGCCGATACCCTCAATGTGCATCGTTTGTCCGCGGCGCACTCGGATCAGGAACACCTTCGATCCCTTATATCCCGACAGGTAACCGGTTACAACGGTACTGTGCGTCCCCGCACGAAAATTCACCCGCGTCGCACGCTGGGCAAAAACGCTGCTGGCACTCACAGTAATTACGAGCGCGAGAATGGCAAACAAGACGAGCTTTTTCATAGGTTATTATTTCTTATAGGGCAGCGCAGGCGGCTCCTCGCCTTCTTTCGGGGCCTCGCGATTCATGCTTTGGTAGACCATCGTGATCTGGTCGACCCAGTTCTTTGCGTCCGGGTTTGAAGGGTCTGCTTTCAGCGCCTTGCGGTAATCGCCGAGGGCGGCCGCGTACTGCCGTGCTTTTGTAAGAGCGTCGGCACGCTTCACGTAGGCGGCGGAAAGGGCCTTTTTGTCACTGCCTTTCTCTGCCTTTGCAATATCCGCGTCATAGCTCGAGGTATCGATTGGGTCGCCGCCCTGCGTCCATTTTGACTTCTCGCCGCCACCTGAATTCGCTCCCGGAGGCGTGCCGCCCTCGGTCGTGTGGGCGATCGCCGTCTGCGGACGCTCATTGGAAGCCGGAGCGACGGCGTTTGAATTCTCAGCGACAGGCCGCGGTGCGCTGCCGCAGGCCGCAAGCAGCAGGGAGCAAATTGCAATAACAATGATCTTCATAAAATAAGACGGAGGCAGCATCGCCGCCTCCGTTACATAGTACCCCGACCCGCTCCTCACGTCACGGGAGGGCCGTGAGGTCGAGGCCGGTGAGTTGGTCTGTGACTGAGACGACTCGCGGGCTGAAGGTGTAGCCGCGTGAGGTGGCATTCAGCATGAAGGTGCCGCCGGACTGTACCGCGTCGAAGTGGTAGTAGCCGAAGGCGTTGCTTGTCGCCGAGATCGGATGGCCCGTGCCGTCATCGAGCGTGACGCGGACACCGCGGAGTGCGATGCCGTCTGCCGTGAGCACGCGTCCCGAGATGCCGACCATTGCGGCCGTTGTGCCGAGAGGCTCACCGGCTGTCCAGTTCGCATTGAACGACGATGCACCGGCGACAAAGATCGTCTTAGCGGTGTTGTCGACGCATGGACTTCCTGTACCC
>JBJMGO010000037.1:0-10019 GCA_045807825.1 Pyrinomonadaceae bacterium
TCCGAGGTACCGCCGAACAATTCCGCAAAGCCGCTCCACCACGCTGGCCATACGATCCGCCGCAGGCGAAACGCGACATTGCCGGCACACTTGGCGAGGTGCGGGGCGACATGACACTCGATCCTGAACACGGCCGTTTTCACAACGGCCTGGACATTGCGGGCTCGTACGGCGAGACAGCGAGATTCGTGCGCGACGAAAAGGTCCTCAGCCCGATCGCTACCGAGCTATTTGGCGACGTGCGTGAAAACATCCGCATGCCAACTATTGGCTATATTCACATCCGGCTGGGCCGCGACAAGGACCAGCGGCCATTCGGCGATCCACGATTCCAGTACACTGCCGACGCGAGCGGCAAGCTAATCGACGTTCGCGTACCCCGCGGCTCGGCATTTCGAGCCGGCGAGCCGATCGGCACACTCAACACATACAACCACGTCCACCTCATCGCCGGCCGCTCAGGCTCTGAGATGAACGCCCTCGACGCACTCATACTCCCCGGCATCAGCGACACGCGTGCGCCCGCTATAGGGAAGGTCACGTTCTTCGCTGGCGGAAATGAGCTCAAACTCGTGTCAGGCAAACTCCAACTCGCGGGCAAGATCCGGATCGTGATGCAGGCGTATGATCAGGTTGACGGCAACGCTGCCCGACGGAAACTCGGCCTTTATCAAGCCGGTTTCCAACTCCTGGGTGCGGAAAAGACTCCGGTCACCGACATTCAGTGGAACATCCGCTTTGACCGCATGCCCCGCTCAGCGGCCGTGCCCTTCGTCTACGCCGCCGGCAGCAAATCCGGCGCGACGGGGGAGACCATCTTCAACTATATAGTTACTAACCACGTCGAGGGCGACGACTATTCTGAGGGTTCGCTCGACACAACCGCTCTCGAACCCGGCAATTACGTCGTTCGAGTTTGGGCAGGCGACTATTTTGGGAATAATAGCTACGTGGACACGCCGGTGGTGATAGCTAGATGAAGAAGATCAGTACACAGTCTTTGCGTTTCTTTGCGTTCTTTGCGCCTTTGCGTGAGACGATCGGTCTTTCACGCAAAGCCGTAAGGAACGCCCAGTGGCTGATCGCACCACTTATTGCGGCCGGACTTGCTGCAGCTTCTGTTGCTCAGATACAAACTCCCTTCATCACTCCGCCCCCACCGCGCTTCACCGACGCCGAACGCCACGCCGAGCTCGCGCGCCGCCGCACCGCTGTCGAGTCAAAGATGGCCGACAACACCCTGATGATCCTGCTCGCCGCCGAGCCAAAGATATATACGAATGACGTCGATTACCCTTACCGTCAAGAGAACAACTTTTACTACCTCACCAAGGTGAAGCAAAAAGGCGCGGTGCTCGTTCTCAGCAAAAAGGTTGGTAAGGTCACGGAGCTTGTCTTTATTCCCAAACCTGATCCCGAGAACGAAACCTGGAACGGCCACATGTATACGACCGCAGAGGTCGCCTCGATCTCAGGCATAAAGGACATTCGGCTCGCCGCTGCCTGGCCGGCTTGGCTAAAGCCCATTCAGCAAAAAGCGACTAGCGGTTATCAAACGATCTACCTGCTCCAAAAGCTGCCGGAGAACAGCGACGATGCAACGGGTGAGCGCGAGTTTCGCCGCGAGCACACACTCGCAAAGCAACTCGTTGGCTACAAGATCGAGGACCCTTACTCGATATTTGCCGAGCTGCGACAAACAAAGTCGCCCTATGAGCAGCAGATGCTCCAGCACGCGATCGACATCTCGATCGAGGCTCACGAGCAGTCGTGGCTCGCCGCGGGCTCGGCAAAGATGGAGTACGAGCTGCAAGCGACTGCGGAGTATGTCTTCCGCAAACGCAATGCAGATTTTTGGGGATACCCATCGATCGTTGGCTGCGGGCCTAACGCAACGACACTTCACTACGAGGAATCACAAGGCCCCGTGCCACCAAACGGGCTCTGCCTAATGGACGTCGGTGCAGAGTACGATCACTACTCGGCGGATGTGACGCGGACGTTTCCCGTGAACGGCAGGTTTTCAAAGGAGCAAGCCGACATTTACCAGATCGTCTACGACGCTCAAGAGGCGGTCGCAAAGACCGCAAAGCCCGGCGTCAGCATCCTCGAGCTCAGCACCGTAGCCGAGGATGTGATCAAAGAGGGTCTCCTAAAGCTCGGCTTGATCACCGCCAAAAGCTCGGAGCAATATCGCCTCTTCTATATGCACGATTTCGGCCACTGGCTCGGGATGAACGTTCACGACGTCAGCACCGGCTGGACGCTCGCTCCGGGAATGACCTTCACCAACGAGCCTGGCATCTATGTTCGTGCGGACGCATTAGACTACCTACCCGACACACCCGAGAACCGCGAATTTAAGGCAAAGGTTCATCCGGCATTCGAAAAGTACAAGAACATCGGCGTTCGCATCGAGGACGACATGATCGTGACCGATACCGGCGTCAGATGGATGACCGCCAATCTGCCTCGAAAAATGAGCGACATCGAGAGCTTTATCGCAGCAAATCGGAAATAACTATCAGCTAGAAGCCTGTAGCTTCGAGCTAATGGCTACTGGCTTATAGCTAAGGGTTCAAACAAATTGCAGCCACATGACAACATCGCCAACTCACTCCCGCTAGTGATCGTAAATCCGAAGTCGGCCTCGGGCTCGACCGAGTCGAAATGGTCGGGCCTGGCTGCCGATCTGCGTGCACACTTTGGGCCGTTTGCGGTGGCGTTCACAAAAGGTCCGGGTGACGGGAGAACACTCGCAGAAGATGCAGCGAAGAGCGGTCGTAAATTCATCATCGCCTGCGGCGGTGACGGCACCGTCAACGAGGTCGTCAACGGCATTATAAATTCCGGTGAGGATGTCGAGTTCGGGGTTTTGCCGTCGGGGACAGGCGGTGACTTTCGCCGCAGCCTCAACATGCCGCTCGGCACTCGCGAGGCGGCGGCAGCTTTGAGAGAGGGTGTGACCAAAACGATCGACGTCGGCCGCGTCACATTTCAGGATCATGACGACAATCAGGTGACCCGCTACTTCGTCAACGTCTCTTCGGCAGGGTTGGCGGCGGAGGTGATAAAGAGGGTAAAGTCGCAAAAGGCTTTCGACTGGCTGCCTGGTGCCGCACTTCGCGGTCGCGCGAATTTTGCTGCCTCGACGCTGCAGGAGATCGTCAACCTCGATGCCCGCACTCTCCGCGTCAAATTTGATGATGGTGAGGAACATCAACTTCGCACCATCGCGTTCTGCGTCGCCAATGCACGCTACTTTGGCGGCGGGATGATGATCGCCCCCGATGCAACGCTCAGTGATGGCCTACTCGACGTCGTAAATATCTCCGACCTCACCACCGCCCGCATCATCCTAAAAGCCCCTGCCCTCTACCGTGGCACTCTCGCCTCGCTCAAAGAAGTAAAAATGACCACCGCCCAACGCGTCGAGCTCTCACCCGCCGACCCGAACGAGGAGATACTCATCGAGACCGATGGCGAGCTCCCCGGCAAGCTCCCGGCGATCTACGAGATCATACCGGGAGCGCTGCGTGTCAGAGTGCCATCAAAATAGTTCTCTTAGGACCAATATGTCCTATTCGCCCGCGGGAAAATTGATTGCCAATCGCACCTCTCTTCGCTAAACTAACTCCACAATAAAACGCCGAATCCCGGCATGCGTCGGGAACGGGGGAACCAGCGTCCCAACAGGGACAGGGGCGAATCTGATATTCCAGAAGAAGATTCTTCGCTTCCAGCCCGACAGCTAACCTCGTAGGCCAAGTGCGAAGAAGGACATTTACGTCGAGAGGCCGTGAAGTGTACTTCACGGCCTCTTTGCACACCAGGTGGTTACATGAAAGTTCTCCGTTTCATCAGCCTTACGATCGCCGCGGCGGCGGTCTTTCTCTCATCCGCGTGTCTGCCGAGCTCTCCGACGGACGACTCACAAAAGCAGACGATCACGCTCTACGGCTTTTCTATCATGAAGGAGGTCATGGAGAAGGAGATCTTTCCTGCCTTTGCCGCGAAATGGAAAGCGGATCACGGCACCGACGTCAGCTTTGTTTCGTCCTTTGCCGGCAGCGAAACCGTTACGAATCAGATGCTGCAGGGCACCCCGGCCGACGTCGCGATACTGTCAATAGACCGTGACGCCGCGCGGCTCCGCGATGCGAAGGCCACGACGATCGATTGGCACCAGTGGCCGCAAAAAGGCATCGTCAACAAAACCCCGTTTGTGATCATTGTTCGCAAGGGCAACCCGCAGCACATACAAGACTTTGCCGATCTGGGCCGTCCCGGTGTGAAGCTCATTCACCCGGACCCGGTGAGCTCCGGCGGCGCTCAGTGGTCGCTTCTCGCCATATATGGTTCCGAGCTGAAAAAAAGTGAGGCAGAGACGGGCAAGCAGGATCCCGTTCGAGCTCTCAACACGCTCAAGGCGATCTGGAATAACGTCATCTCCACACCGGGCTCGGCGAGACAGGCGAGGACGCAATTCGAGACCGGCAACGGCGATGCGTTCATCACATACGAGCTTGAGGGGCTCGCGATGAAGCAGGCAGGTTCCAACATAGAGGTCGTCGTGCCTAAGGCAACGATCTACAGCGAGCACCCGGTAGTGCTTATCGACCGCAACATGACCGATGCAAAGCGTGCGATCGTGCAGGCTTTTATCGATTACCTCTGGAGTGAGGATGCCCAAAAGGCATTCGTCAAATACGGCTTTCGTTCCGTGACAAACGACGCTTTGGATAACTCCAATCCGGGTTTTGCAAAGATCGAACTGCCATTCACCGTGGACAGCATGTTCGGCGGGTGGGACAAGGCGTATCCTGACGTGATCCAAGGGGTCTTTCAACAGCAGGTACAAAAGCATTAATGCCCGGTGAAGGTCACGCGTCAGGTGTAAAGCACGTTCGCGGCTTCGATGTCGTGAAGCCCTTCAGCGTCGGCGCGATGGTGCTTATCATGCTGCCGCTTATCCTGCTGCCGCTCGCATCGATCTTCATCTTTGGCACCTCGAATGGCCTCGGGAGTTTTTGGCGAGCGCTAAAAGCTCCAGAGGCGATTTTTGCAATGAAGCTCTCGCTCGTCACGAGCTTTTGGGCGACAGTCATCAATGTGATCTTCGGCCTCTTTGCATCCTACGTATTGTCGAAGTACAACTTTTGGGGCCGCAACGCGATGATTGTGACGATCTCGCTGCCGACCGCGATTCCGACAGCTGTCGCCGGTTTCGCGTTGCTGCTGTTGTGGGGGCCGTACGGCACGCTTGCCCGGCTGTTTGGTGAGCCGAACGTGCCGCACCTGATGTTCACGCCATACGCGATCATCCTGGCGAATATTTTTGTCACGTTCCCACTCGCTTTCGGCGTGATAAAGCCCGTCTTCGACACTATGAGCGCGTCGATGGAGGAGGCGTCCGCGACGATGGGTGCGAGCCGCTGGCAGACATTTTGGTACGTGACGCTGCCGAGTCTGCGCGGGGCTTTGCTTGGTGGAGCATTGCTGACCTTCGCACGTGCGGTGGGCGAATTTGGTTCCACGATCCTCGTCTCCGGCAATCTCGCGAGCCGCACGCAGACGGCACCGCTCTACATCTTTGCAAAATTTAACGAGGGACAGGTCGAGGCCGCGAATGCGATCGCGATCGTCCTCGCCCTCTTCTCGTTTGCGATATTCAGCATCCTTTACTTCGCCCGCGACTGGCTGGAAACCGACTAACGGACTGATGCACAACCCTGCCGACATACATATAACGCCGATGGATTTTGGCAAGGCAGCCGTAACGGTGCTCGACAAGATCAACTTCTCAGTGGATCAGGATGAGATCGTCGTACTCCTCGGCGCCTCCGGCAGCGGCAAGACCACGATCCTGCGAATTATCGCCGGACTCGAAATGCCCGATTCCGGAATGGTCATCCTCCACGGCCGAAACGTCACCGAGATGCCTGCACGCGAACGTGGTACGGGCGTTATCTTCCAAAGCTATGCACTTTTCCCAAAGATGACGGTCGAGAAAAATATCGGCTACGGTCTCAAGATCCGCGGGACGAAAAAGAACATTATCAAGGGAAAGGTCGACGAGCTGATCGAGCTTGTTCACCTTGAGGAGCACCGCAAGAAATCTCCCTCGCAGCTCTCCGGGGGCCAGCAGCAGCGTGTCGCCATCGCCCGGGCACTCGCCTACGAACCTGAGGTGTTGCTATTTGACGAGCCGTTCGGAGCCCTCGACGCTCAGATCCGCACACGCCTTCGTCGCGAGATCCGCCAGCTTCTCAAGCAGATCAAGGTTCCGTCGATCTTCATCACACACGACCAGGAGGAGGCTCTCGAGCTTGCCGACCGCGTCGCCGTGCTAAACAAGGGCCGCATCGATCAGATCGGAACGCCGTTCGAGGTCTACAACCATCCAAAAACCGAGTACGTCGCCACTTTTCTTGGTGCTGCAAACATCATGTCGGGCGAGGTCAGAGATGGGAAGTTCCTCGGCTCGTGCGGTGTCGAGCTCGACATGGACAAGGACGTGCGTGCCCGCGACGGAGAGGCGGTGAAGATGGTCTTCAGGCCCGAGGATGTGTTCCTCAGGCGTGCCGAGAATCTACGTCAGCCGTACACAAAACTGTGCGACGGCGTCGTCGGTGAAGTCAGTTTTGTCGGCTCATATGAGCGTGTCGCTGTGAAGATCGACGTGCCGGGACTCGACACGATCTTTGTCACTCGGCCAAAGAGCGAGACCGTCATCTTCCCTCTTCATGCGGGTCAGACGGTGCCGGTCGGCGTCGTACGCTACCGGATCCTGGACGCAGTGCGGAGCTGACAACTTTGCTTTCGCACGCTGCGAGGCTAATCTAAACCCGCCCATGCCTGCTTCTTTTACCGAGCGGATAGTCGAATCATTTGAATCACGTGCAGACTGTGTCGGCATGCGCGTCGTTGGCGTCGCCGGCAGCGAGTATACATTCGGCCAGATGCTCCGCGACGTGCGAGCGATCGCCGCCAGCCTTCGAAAGCACGGCATTAACCCCGGTGACCGTATCGCCCTGATCGGCGAAAACCATCCGAATTGGGCACTCGCCTACCTCGGCACCATCTTCGCCGGTGCTGTCATCATTCCACTCGATCCACATGGCGAGATCGAGACGCTGAGGAATTTTCTTGAGGACTCAGAAGCAAGGATCGCCTTTATCGACAACGCTCAAGTCGCTCGGTTCAAGGACATCACTGCGGGCCTAGAACAGAAAATAGTACCTGTCATTTGGGAGACCGGTGCACCGCCGAGACGCGGAGACGCCGAGTCAGAAACAGCGCCGTTCTCGGCGTCTCTGCGTCTCGGCGGTTCAGTTTCTTTCGACGATCTGATCGCCCAGGCGGGGGCTACGAACGAATTCCCGATCCAGCGAGCAGACTCAGACATCGCCGTGCTCATGTACACGAGCGGGACCACTGGCAAGCCTAAGGGTGTGCCGCTGACACACGGCAATATTCTCGCCGAGATGGAGGCTGCAAATTACGTCCTCGACCTCAATGAGAACGAAAAGATCCTCTCGCTCCTGCCGCTTTTTCACGCCTACCTGCAAGTCGTGAATCTCTGGGTCGCGACCGTCTACGGCTGCGAGGTTGGATACCTAAAAGAACTCACGCCCGCCGAGCTCGGCGTCGCGATGAAAGAGTTCAAACCGACGATCCTCACGACCGTCCCGCGACTCTGGTACCTATTTCACAAAAAGATCTTTGACGCGATCAAAGCCAAACCCGCGGTAGTGCAAAAGCTGATCGGCGGGATGCTGCGCCTCAACGGCGCTCTCCGAAATTCGTTAGGCGTGAATCTCGGCCCAAAAATGTTTAAAGAGGTGCACGAGAGCTTTGGCGGCCGTCTTAAGACCACGATCTCCGCCGGTTCCCGCTTTGACGAGGATGTCGCAGTCGATTTTCATCGGCTCGGATTCACGATCCTTCAGGGCTACGGCCTCACCGAGACGAGCGGTGCGGCGACGGCGACTCACGTCGAGGATAATCGCGTCGGCTCGGTCGGCACACCGATGCACGGAGCGGAGATCAAGATCGATTCGCCCGGCAAAGACGGCGTTGGCGAGGTGCTGATACGTGGGCCGCTCGTTTTCTCGGGCTACTATCGCAATCCTGAGGCTACGGCCGAGGCGTTCACTGCGGATGGTTGGTTCCGTTCCGGCGACCTTGGAAAGCTCGACGACGGCCACCTGTATATTGTCGGCCGTGCAAAGGACGTGATCGTGCTGCCGTCCGGCAAGAATGTCCATCCGGAGGACATCGAGGTCCATTATTTAAAGTGTCCACTTGTCGCGGAGCTTGCCGTCATCGGGGTCGCCGATGAGGCGGAGCGCACCGGTGCCGAGAAACTTGCCGCCATCGTGGTTCCCGATTTCGACTTTCTAAAAAAGGAAAAGATCGCCAATTCTCGCGAGGCGATCCGGCACGAGCTCGACAATCTCGGCCGCTCGCTCCCGGAATATCAACGCGTCCGTGACTACATCATTCGTGCCGAGCCGCTGCCGCGAACGGCGACGCGAAAGATCAAACGCTTTCAGCTCAAGCAGGAGCTCGAATCAGGCCTGATCGCTGGTGAGGCCCAGGAGGCGAAAGCATGGGAATTCACTCCCGCCGACGTTGCGCTGATGGACACTCCGGTCGCAAAGGTCGTCGCCGATGCGATCTTAAAAAACGCAGGTGAAGTCGACGCCATTCACCCTGCGATGAATCTCGAGATCGACCTCGACCTCGACAGCCTCGCACGCGCCGAGACCTTCGCCGCTCTCGAGCACGCGTTCTCGACCGAGTTCTCAGCCGAGGAGGCCACAGCCGCCCTCACCGTCGCGAGTGTCATCGACCTCGTAAACAAGCACGGCGGTTCCGAGGCCGGCGATGTCTCACTAGATCTGAATTGGGGCCATATAGTTCGCGACTCAAAGGACGAGTTTCCCGAGGTCAAATGGATCCTCCGCGAGCGGCCAATATTCGCACTCTTTACGTGGTCGGCCTACAAGATCTTTAACCTTTTTTGCCGCGCTTTCATGCGGCTGGAGGTATCTGGACGCGAGAACCTTGAGCGTGCACTCGATCCCGGGTTTCGAAAACAGCCTGTGGAGTCGGGCACTCAAAACGCATTCCTCATCTGCCCAAATCACCAGTCGTTCCTCGACCCATTCGTAGTCTCGTCAAACTATCCGTACCACATCTTCAAACGGATCTTTCACGTCGGTGCGAGCGAGTTTTTTGAGGGCTCATTCATGCGGCAGATGGCAAAGCTGCTGAATGTCGTACCCGTAAACCCCGACACTGAGCTAATGAAGGCGATGAAGGCCGGTGCGATCGGTCTCGAGCACGGTAAGATCCTCAACATTTATCCGGAGGGCGAACGAGCATTCGACGGCGAGCTGCACGGCTTCAAAAAAGGTGCCGCCATTCTGGCTACCGAGCTCGATCTCCCCATCGTGCCGATCGCGCTCGACGGTCTCTATAGGGTGTGGCCGCGTCACTCTATGCGGATCCGGCCCGCCAAGGTCAAGATCAAGATCGGTGAGCCCTTTTACGCCCGCGATGTCATCGCAGCCGCGAGGGAAAACCGCAAAGCCATTGCCGCCGCCAATAGCGGTCCCTCAGCACTCGCAGTCTCATCCACACGCCAGCCACTCTCAGACGAAGATTCGTATGAGCTGGTCACAAACCATCTCAAAAACACGATCGCCGCGATGATAGACGAGCTTCGCGCAAGCTGATCTATCTACAAGAAAACGGCTCTGATTAGCACTTTCATCTACAAAATTCTATGGAGTTGCCGATGATGAAAAGGTGCATTTTATTGATGTTCATCGCGGTCGCGGGCGTGATGGTGGTCCGCGCCCAGGACGCGCAGTCGATCTTTATGAAGGGCGTTGAGCAGGCCCGCGCCAAACAATTCACCGACGCGATCGCGAGCTTTTCGGAATTCGCACGTCTGCAGCCAACGGAGCCGACCGCGCCCTTTAACATCGGCGTCTGCTATTACTCGA
>JBJMGO010000038.1:0-17829 GCA_045807825.1 Pyrinomonadaceae bacterium
CACGCCGCTTGCCAACAACGATGCGAGTGCTACAACGAGAGCAGCAACCGCTCGCCATGTGAAATTCCACAGCCAGATCCATGCAGAGAAACCGATCCCTAACATCACGGGCAAGAGCGGAAGAAACATCATTCCCGCGATCATCAGCAGGAGGTTTTGATGCAGCACGCCGTAGGCGAGTAAGCAGCCCGCGGCAAAAACGCGGCCGACGAAACCTACCGTGACATGGCTAAAGAGAAACAGCTCCTGACATACGTCCACGCCCGGTGCGACGAATGGATAAGTGACCTCCTCGAGAGATTCGCTGCCGATGATCGCTCGGCGTTCTCGTGACGAGATGCTGCAGGTTTGCGGATCAAAAAAATCGGAGCCCAGCATCGCATCGATAAAGATCTTTACCTTCGGCGTTGAGGTTTCAAAGGAGACGCTCGCTTTCTCCTCCTGCTTACCCGATTTTGAAAAATACTTGACTGTCGTCACGTTGACGCCCGAAACACCGCTTTGGAACGCGATCTCCCTCGTCCGATCGGCGTACTCCATCGGCAGCGTGGCTTTTATTGCTCTCATACCCATTCAGAGCATAAGTTCTTGACAACGAAGGATCTGTAACCGGGAATACGGGTCTATTGACCGGCCATGCACGCATATGACAAACTTTAGACCTGCATGGGAAATGGTGTCTTCCCGATACAAACCGCTAACAACTAGCTGATGACGCCTGTTCGGATAACGGAGGAGAATACCGTATGAACAGGAGTGTCTTACTCGTAGCCATCGGCAGCATGCTCGGAGGTGTCGCACGATACCTTTGTGCGCTCGGCCTCGCCAGAAGTACGACGGGAGCTTTCCCGTACGGCACATTCGCGGTGAATATTGCCGGGTGTCTTGTGATCGGACTCGTGTATGGTTTTGCGGCGAGATTCGATTGGTTCTCTTCCGATCTGCGGCTCTTTCTGGCGACGGGATTTTGCGGCGGATTTACGACATTCTCGGCGTTTGCATATGAGAATATCCAGCTACTCGAGGGCAAGGATTACCTAACTTTTGGCGCTTACAGTGCCCTGAGCTTTATCTTGGGTCTCGGCGCTGCGTATATCGGGCTAGCCCTTGCTGAGGCGTAGGGGCCGAGCTTTGCAGTTAGGCTTTTACCCTCTGTTTGCGCGCAGCCTTAGTCGATCGGGCGGCTTTCGGCGCGGCATCGGACGTCTCCGCATGTGCATCATTCAGCAGTGCCTGCCGGTGTTTTGGGCGAGTAAGATAGTACTCAGCTATCAGATCGATCACCTCGGTCTGCTCCTTCGGAGATAGTGCAGTAAACGCCTGCACTAGTGTCGCAGCTGTTTTCGTCATCTCAATGGGGTCCAGGGTTAAGCTAATTTAGCAACGCTCTGCGCCCGCTGTCGGTGCGATAACACACAGATCTAGCGAAAATTCCTTATGTGAGTTACCGCACAGAATAGGCCTTTACACGTGGGATATAATCCTCGCGGTCTTACAAACCATTTGTCTTAATCGACTGACTTTTGTTCTCCTGCAGCCGGACCCCATGTATCCGGCCGCGGGTTTGATGAAAAAGCTGTTCGCGGGCGCAGCCTCACAGGTAGTTGGCCGTACTCGCGGGGTGTGCCCTGACCCGAGGAGCAATGCCATATCGTTACAAGCCGAAGAGCAATTGTTTGCTCTCGAGCCTTCCTGCAAAGGAGCTGGCCCGCATAGAGCCGTATATAGGGCCCGCCGACCTCCCTTTCGGTACCATCCTCTATGAAACCGGGGAGAAGATGTCGCACGTCTATTTTCCAACCACTGCGATAATCTCTCTGATGTACGAGACACAGTCAGGCGAGACAGCGGAGATCGGCATCGCCGGTAATCAGGGAATGATCGGCGTCGCGACGTTCCTCGGCGGAGATACGACCGTCGGGCGGGCAATGGTCCAGACCGCCGGCCACGGGGTCAGGATACCTGTAGATAAGGCGCGCAAAGAGTTTCAGGCCTGCGGTGAATTTCAGGAGATGATGCTCCGCTATTCACAGGCGTTCATGACGCAGATCTCACAGTCTGCGGTCTGTAATCGCCTACATTCGGTCCTTCAAAGGCTTTGCCGATGGCTGCTGATGACGCACGATCAGCTCCCCGGTGACAGGCTGATGATGACTCACGACGTGATGGCACACATGCTTGGCGTCCGGCGCGAGGGCGTCACCATCGCCGCGGGGCAGCTGCAGGACCTTGGTATCATCAGCTATACGCGGGGCTCAGTCGTTATCCGTGACCGAGCCGCCCTCGAGAAAGCTGCCTGCGAGTGCTACGAGGTCGTCGCCGATGAGTACGAGCGTCTCATTGGCCCGCTGCCAAAAAGTAAAAGCTCCCGGAACGGGAGTTCTAGATAGAAAAAGCTGGTCAGGCTTTACAACCTGACCAGCAAAATTGCGTCTCGTCTGGGCTCTGCTATTCCAGTAAAACGCCCTCCCCCTTGTATCCCCCTTGAAAAGTACCCCCCTAAAAGTACTTAGTGAACCGAGCCAAGCTCGAAGTAGCACGGGCAAGCCGCCTCTTCCATACGCTTACGATCCTTGATCGTAATGCCGCCGCGTGAATAATCGATCAAACCGTCCTCTCTCATCTCGAGAGCGATGCAGGTGACGCTGGGGCGGTAAACGCCGAGCGTTCTCGCGATCTGCTCGTGCGTGAGCTTGAGCGTCTTTTTACCCGAGCGGTCCTGGAGCATCAGTAGCCAGGTGCAAAAACGCTCCTTGACCGAGTGATACATATTGCAGATCGCACGCTGCGAGATCTGGCGGATATAGTGGTCCATATCCGGTAGCAGCATCGACGAAAGCTCCGGATGAAGGCGGGCCATTTTCTCGAGCACTTCACGCTCGATCCTGATCGCCGAACCGGCCTGCGCGACCTGCGAGCAATTGGCCGCCTTTGAGTGGCAAAATACCGCCGATAGACCTACCGCACCCTCGTTACCCTCGAGTGCGACCTCTACGGTGCGTCCGTCGTCAAGCGTCTTCAGCTCGGATATGACGGCCGTCTCCGGGAAGTACACATAATCCAGATCATCGTCCTGCAGGAAGAGGAACTGGTCCTTGGTCAATGTGACCGTGCGAAGAGAGCCTTTGATCTTGTCAAATAGTTGCCTCGGCAGCGCCCTTAAAAGCTGATTGTTGGTCGTCGTGACCGGCTCCGAGGTGCGTGATCTTTTTTGTACTGATGATCCCAGGTGATCGTTGTAATTTTCAGTAAATGTTGTTGCAGATGTAACGTCGAGTCTGTCCATGATATCCCCCTTTCCGTACTGCTATGATTCCTTATCTCTTATTCAGACCAGGTTTCGCGTGGTTCCGAGGAGTTGAGGGTGGGAGCAAGCAAGCTTTTCTCTTTTCCACTACAACGCGAAACTTCTTTGACGTCTTATCAGTTCCTCTTTACTTGAGAATTCCGATTTCGACTTTTCTTTCAACGGGCCTTCTTTGCACCTAACAAACTTGGCGGGCTTTTTGATGTTGGTAAGGGACCCCGCGGAATGATCCCTTACCTTGTTCCCCCTTGGATTTGGCGTCTAAGTGAATGCTCTACTTTTCGCTTAACCGCCGTTCGCTTGCCCTAAGCGAATCCGCGTATTGCCCATGTAGATACAGTTTGCTCCCGGACCCGTTTTGGCGAAATCGGGGAAACTAGCAACGTTCTTAGGGGATTTGCGAATTTGTTTCTAAGGGAATTCCCTTAGCAGTGGGGAAAAAGTCCGGGCAGGGGTCTAAGTAGCTGTCATTGGAGGAGTTACGTCTCGTGAAGCCAGTCCTGGAGGATGGCATATCGCACGATTCCGATACGCGAATTGATCCCGAGCTTCTGCATCGCGTTCGCTTTGTGGGCCTCGATCGTCTTTACGGAGAGATTCATGTTCTCCGCGATCTCTTTATTGCTGTAACCGAGCGCGATCAGCCGGAGCACCTCGCCCTCGCGATCGGTGAGTGTGTTCTTATTCTCACCGCGGAGGCTGACCGAGCGGTTGGTGTAGCCGCCCATGACCTTGTTTGTAAGTGCCGGGTCGAGGTAGGAATTGCCCGTGCCCACCGCTCGTATGGCATTGATCAGCTCATTCGGCGCGCTCTGCTTTAGAACGTAACCATTGGCGCCCGCCTCAATGAGCTGCTGGAGATAGCCGTCATCGGTGTGACGGGTGAGCATCAGGATCTTTACGTCGTGACCGTTTGAGCGGATCCGGCGCGTGGCGCGCAGGCCATTGAGCTCCGGCATCGAGATATCCATCACGATGATATCCGGCTTGAGCTCGCCCGCAAGTCGCACCGCGATCTCGCCGTCGCCGGCCTCACCAATGACCTCCATATCCGTCTGAGCGTTCACGAGGAGCTTGATGCCCTCGCGCACGGTCTTGTGGTCCTCGGCAAGTAATATCCTGAGTTTCTCGCTCATTTTACGCGGCGAATTAGGTCTATACGGAAAACTATAGCAAACCGTGTGGAGAGTGGCACGCACGAGACTTTTGGATACAAAAAAAGGTGCCTTTCCCCCGAGTAAGGCACCTTTGATCACGTCGTCGATGACGTCAGTATGAAAAAGCCATCTTGAGCATCATCAGTCTAAGAGATGTCATCTCGCTCGCTTTGTATGCTCCACTACATAGACGAAAAAAAATCATAAAAATGGGACGCCGCCCGAATCGATAAAAGCGACGTCCCAATTGCCGAAACGGTTTAGGTCTGAGGAAAGGGTCCTTTCGGCAACTTGTCGGACTATGGAAGATCCAAAAAGCGTCCGACACCCCTATTCTCTCGCTCAAGGTGAGCGAATTTGTACGGTGTCTTACCAAAAGAGCTTATTTAAAGGCCGGGAGATCAATTTCCCGCGAGGATCCGGTTGAATGCGATCACAGCATCGAGCCTCGTAATGGAGCGATACGGATTTACGGCGTTGTTTTCGACTGCAATGTACCCGTGCTCGATAGCGATCTCCATGTATCCCTGGTATTGCCATGGAACGGAGCTGCGGTCCGTAACGTAGAGCGGCAGGAAGTGTGAGTTGACCTCGCCTTCAAGGCCTGCTGCTTTGACCCATGCCACGGCCGCGGTGAGCTTTGTTGTCGAGTTATTCGGGTAGAATTGCCCGCCCGCATATGCGTCGTAAAACAGCTTGCCCGCGGGATTGGTCTGGACTCCCTCTACGGCATTTCGCGTCGTCAGGTCCCTTACATCCGAGTACATCGGTGATCCCGCGAGATACTGCGGCACAAGACCGGCCCGGACAAAAGCTGCCGCCAGGTCGTAGCGCGACATGGGAGCATTCGGCAGGAAGACCTTGCCCTCCGCCGGTATGACGTTCGAAAGCATCGCCCTTTGCACCTGAGCAGCAACGTCCGGCGATAGGCCACTCACGTCCCGAAGCGTCGGATAAACAGCCTGTGTAACCTGCAGCGAACCGAATACCGTCTGCGACGTGCCGAGGCCAGCGGTGTGAGAGATAGCAGCGCGCAGCGTCTGCTGAGCAGGATCTCGAAGGACAACGCCTTCGAATCTGCCCGTAAGGCCGGGTAGGTTCAAATAATTTGACTGACCTGCGAGATTGCCACTGCCGTCGAAAACCTGCAGCCCAAAATCATTACCGCTCAAGCCCCACGCGATATTCACGCTTGCCTGCACTACTCCAGCGGGCACGGGCAGATTTACGCTGCTTACGGCTCCCGGCGTCACCGCTACTGAGAACTGCTGCGGCATCGAAGTTTGGAACTTCACACTTCCCAGCGGCAGCACGCTGCGGTACATGCCGATGCGACGCTGTGGAAATGCCGCCTCGAGCACCGCAGCATACGTATCGAGCATTCCCGCCCCAGCCTCGTGCGAGTAGTATCTCGGCAGCGGTGTCGCGGTGCGGGCAAGTATATCCTTTACATCTGCGGGCTTGAGGTTGGGATTTGTCTCAAGCATCAGCGCGACCGCGGCCGTGACCTGCGGTGCCGAGAACGACGTGCCGCTCGCGGTCGTGTAATACGGCAGCTCTGTTAGAGCGAGCCGCGTAGTATCTGCTCCGGCGAGCCCCCCGACACTCGTCGTGGAGGCAAGGCTGCGAAGGCTCGCAATGTTCACTCCCGGTGCAACTACTGTGGGCGACGCCTTGCCAAAATCGCCTCTGGAAGAAAATGAAGCCAGCACGCCGTTCTGATCCGTCGCACCAACACTGACCACCCACGGAGCCTGTGCGTAAGGGTTGAGAGTCCCGTTGCCTGGTCCGCTGTTACCCGCCGAGAAAACAATGCTAACGCCGCGATCGGTCAGCATCTTTGTGGCGATGTTCACCGGATCGTTCGCGTCATAGACGGTGTTCGCCGAGAAGCTGCAGTTGACGACCTTCACGTTATACGTCGGCCCTTTGTCGAGCAGGTAGTCAAAACCTGAAAGCACGTGCGTCAGATCAACGTCACCGGCACTAAGGCCGAGCAGCTTGGCTCCCGGAGCCACGCCCGCGTACTTGCCGCTCGACGCCGCACCGCTGCCGGCGATTATTCCCGACACGAATGTGCCATGACCCGCAGCGACGTCAGTATTCGGAATACCCTCGACATCGAGCGGATCAATGAATCCCGCCGCCGGTACACTCTGCACGTCCGCAAGCCGCACATTTTGTACCACCTTCCCCGACAGGTCCTGATGCAGCGAATTAATGCCCGTATCGAGCACCGCCACTGTCACACCGCGGCCAGTGACATAGGTGCCGTTGTTATTCGCAACTAGATCGGGGTCAGTATTGATCCGCGTGATGCCGGTCTTATTAAAGTAAGGGTCGGAGTTGAACGTTAGCGTCCGATTGCCGTAGATCGACTGCACGCGTGGACTGTGAGATATCGCCACGATCTGTGCTTTGGTCCCGGTGACATAGACCATCGGGAGGACCCTGAATCTCGTCCCGCCGAGGATGCCGACTGACTGTAAATAGCTGATATCCGCGTCCGTGAGCTGATCGTGAAAGACGACGACGGCGTTGATACTGCTGTCATCCGTGGCGTTATTCAATTGGACCGCGAGCTCCGGATCGACGCTCTCGATACCGGCAGGTGCACCCGTATAGACGATCGGGAGCTTGTCAAAATTCTTGAAAATGACCCCTTGCGCACCCGTGATCTGTGTCCCGCCCGGCCCCGTTACCTGAACGCCGTCGGCGCCCGTCAGAGTGATACCCGTGCCGTTAACGCGATCAAAAACGATGCCCTGGCTATTGAACCCTGTTATCTGATCTGCACCGGTGAGCGAGATGCCGTTCGTGCCGTTGGTCACGAGCCCGTCCGCCCCGGTGAGACTTATGCCGTCAGCTCCCGTCAGCGAGATCCCATCTGTCCCGACGTGTGCCGCACCGTCGGCACCGGTCAGAGAAATGCCGTCGGCTCCCGTAAGCGAAATGCCGTCCGCACCAGTTAGGCTGATGCCCGTCGGATGCCGGACGACGATCGAATCCGCGTGATACTGCGTACCGTCAGCTCCTGTCAGCGAAATGCCGTTAGAGCCGACGATGACCATGCCGTCAGCACCGGTGAGGCTGATGCCGTCAGCGCCTGTCAGAGAGATCCCGTTCGGACCGACATAGGTGGTGCCGTCTGCGCCGGTCAGCGAAATTCCATCCGCTCCGGTCAGCGAGATGCCATCCGCACCTGTCAGCGAAATGCCGTTTGATCTGTAAGCGAGAATTCCGTCCGCTCCGGTGAGCGAAATGCCGTTAGTGTCGATAAAGTTGATGCCGTCGGCGCCTGTCAGACTGATGCCGCTCGAGCGCGTGATGTCCAGCCCCGCAAATATCGGGACAGCCAAAAGGCTCACGAGAACGGTAAGACAAAGCGCCTTTTTCATTTTTAACGGGGCAATAGATTTGGTGACGGCCTGCGGTTCGCCCCTACCCAAAAAGCGTTCCAGCAAGCCGCCACCCTAAATAGGGGGGCAATGTCCCCGATTTTACATTAACGCCCCCCTTCGCAGCAACTTAATTCTAATGACCCCTCGATGCCGATGCCGACGCCGAGTTATCTAACTGAAGTCCGATCATCGAGCCTTTCTCCACCCGAACATTCTGGGTCGACGACGCCAGGGTCGACCCGTTTCCTGCCGACGCATTGGTCGAGCCGGAATTCAGGATCGAGATCCCGCTCACCCCGCTGGAAACGCCGCCCACGGTGCTCCCCACATTGCGCCCCGCCGTGTTAGTTACACCTCCGACGGTCTGTCCGGTCGTATTTACCACTCCGCCTGCAGCGCTTGTAACGCCATTGGTCACTCCGCCTACAGTGTTGCCGACACCGCCGAGGAGTCCGCCGCTTGAACGCGAGCCTCCCGATCTGCCCGAATACATCCCGCCCGATGTTGAGGACGAGCCCATCAGATCTGCATCGCCGAGGTCCCCCACATTCGCGTTCGCTGCAGCATTCGTGATCGACACGATCGATGCCGTTATCGGCATATCCAGCCCGTGACCCTGTACTCGGTCAAAGAGGATCCCAAGCCGCGATTGACTGTTCTGCTTCGACCGCTGGCTCACATCCGTGACGCGGCCAACGAGGGTCGAGCCCTTTTGAATAACGGTATGCCCGTTCTGCTTAATGTCCTTTGTTGTCTTGAGGAGGACCTGATCGCCAGGACGGGCATTCCGGACGTCGAGCGTCTTTTGAAGCTCGCCGTCGATATGAGTGCCTTCAGCGAGCGATAGGTCGCCTGAATTACGTCCTGCGTTCGCCGAGGCGTTACCGCTCGCGTTCTGCGATGTCGAGCCATGCTGACCAAACTCTGCAATTACAAGGACCAAAATGGCTATGCTGCTAAGAAGTGCGTTTTTCATACCCTTTCCTCCATCAGAGCCTCCGAGGAGAGTCGGCCGACTTGTTATCGACAGTCCTATCCTATTTATAGGCGCTTGAGGAAAACTTGAGCCTCGACCGCGCGAGCCGAGACAAGGCCGCGTTTTTTCAAGTTTTTCTCAAGTTTCCTTATATAAGGTGGTTGCAGGTATGACGATGACCTTCTTCCTACACGACAGCATCCAGCCAAACGCTCCCATGAAGATGATCGGACAGGGCGGCGCAGGTTTGGGACCTTCTCCGGCCGCTAGCAGGCGGCCGACCGGCGAATTTCCGCTTTTGTTAGGCAAGCTGCGGGTGCCTGAGAACGAGCTCTTCGTCGAGAGGGAGCGTCTCAGCACGTTGCTCGAGAAGTCGATCGCCAATTTCCCGGCGACGATGATCTCGGGTCGTGCCGGCACCGGCAAGACCTCGCTCGCGGCGAGTGTCGCCACAAGGCGAAAAAAGGTCGGATGGTACACCGTCGAGAACACCGATCTCGACTGGCCAACCTTCTCGAGATATTTCTCGTGCTGTCTCCGGGAAGCAGGATTCAACCCCGCGAAGGGCACAGACGAGGAACGCTCCACACAAGATAATGCGATAGTGAAGTTTCTCGTCAAACATTTCCTCGGCGTGAAGAAGGATTATTCGGTCGCCGGTCCATTGATCGTGCTCGATGATGTGCACCACGTCTTTGACGCTCCCTGGTTCGGAGAGTTTTTCAAGCTGCTGCTCTATTCGTTACCGCCAAACGCGCACCTGATCATGCTCTGCCGCAGCAAGCCGCCGTCACCGCTGTGGCGGCTACGCTCAAAGCAGGTCCTGAATGTCGTTGAGGAGGAGCACCTCGCTTTTACAACGGACGAGACAGCCAACCTTTTCGATATGCACCGCTGTCACGAGATCCAGCCTGAGGCAGCGAGATCAGAGTGCTTTGGACGCGTTTCAAAGCTGATCGAAACGGCGACGCGCGGGCGAATTCAATAACGAATTCAATAAGCGGTATTCTCGCTACTTCCTTAATAAAAGCGTGAGTTCGGTGGCATAATAGCCGCTGAGACTCACGCTTTTTGTCGCTAATGCAGCACTCAAGCTTCTTCTTGCGGACGAAGCTGCTCCCTCCAAGAGCGGCCTCGGACACGCTCAAGCGTCCACGTCTGACCGAGCGTCTGCGCTCGAATGAGGACGCTCCGGTGACGTTGATCGCGGCGGACGCGGGATACGGAAAGACCACGCTCATCGCGGACTTTTTGCGCGACCAGTCGAGGCCATTTGTTTGGTACCAACTCGACCACACCGATGCCGATCCGATCGTCTTCCTTAATTATGTTGCTCAAGGCATTCGCGGCATTGAGGAGGGCTTTGGTGACGCCCTGCTCGCATACCTTGCCGAGGCCAACGAGGACCTCGTTCGCTCGCCCGAGCGTGCCGCTGACCTGCTCATCAATGAGATCCTGATGGCGATCGAGCAGCCTTTCGTGCTCGTGCTGGACGACTATCATCACATCGGCGAGGACACGCCCGTCCACAAGATCGTCGACCGAATATTGCAGTACGCCTCGGAGCATCTTCATCTCGTGATCACCACTCGTGACCTGCCGCCGCTCGCGATCATGCGTCGGCGAACACAGGCTCGCGCTCTCGTGATCACGCGTGACGACCTGCTGTTTAACGACGACGAGGTGCGGGAGCTTTTTCGTTCAACGCTCAACGTCGAGCTTAAGGAAGACGAGCTCTCGGAGTATCGTCATCGCACGCACGGCTGGATAACGGCACTGCAGCTTGTCCGCCAGATCGCCGAACGCGAGATCGGCACCAACGGCAACGGCAAGAATGTCCGGCCCGACCTTACCGAGATCCTCAAACGGTCCGAACGCGATATTTTTGACTACTTTGCCGAGGAGGTCTTCTCCCGTGAGGACGAGGCTACGCGAGAGTTGCTGCTCCATCTCTCGCTGCTCGAGTCGCTGCCGCTGCATCATTGCAGCCTGATCTTTCCGGAGTTTCGCTGCTCGCACGCGCTGCCTGAGATCGCCCAAAAGAACGTCTTTCTCACTGTTGCGGGCGAAAAAGGCTCGGGTGAGGAATATCGTTTTCATCCTCTTTTTCGCGACTTTCTACTCCGGCGTATGCGCTCCGAGATCGGGCACACAGGGCTGATCGAGCAGCGAAACCGCATTGCCGAGCTTTTCTTAAAGGACGAGCAGTGGGAGAACGCCGTTCAGTTTATGATCGCCGCGGGCAGCTACGATCGTGCGGCCGAGACGATCGCGGATCGCGGGCCGGAGTGGATCAAGGCCGGTGCCGTGATATCGTTCGCGGCGTTTGCCGAGAAGGTGCCTGACGAGTCGCTCGACAAGTATCCGTGGTCGCTGCTCCACATCGCCGAGGTCGCTCGGCTGCAGGGTGAGACCGAGCGGTCGATGTCGGTCCTCAATCGTGCGGTGCGTCTCTTTGCCGAGCAGAAGGACTCTGTCGGCGAGGCCGAAGCACTGCATTCGCTCGCCAGCACGGCACGTCGACGCAATCGTCCCTCGGAGGCATTGAAGCTCCTGGAAAAGGCTGAGCAGCTCGTTTCGCCTGATTCGGAGACGTACCTAAAATGCCTCAACACCCGTGGTTTGTGCCTTATCCTCGAGGGCAACTGGAATGAGGCAGAGCAGCAGTTTCGTGCCGCATTGGAACTCGCCGAGCGGCTGTCGAATGAGCATTACATAAGGCTCACGGCGCACAACCTCGCGCTCGCACCCGGCTTTCGAGGAGATTTTGGCGAGGCCTTGAAGTGGTTCTCACGCATCTTTCGCGACGGCAGATCCGGACGGCCGCTGCCGCAGGAGGCGATCGGGCATCTGAATGTTGCGAGGCTGCACCTATTTCGCGGCGAGCTCGACAAGGCGGAGACAAACCTCGAGAAGGCGCTTGAGCTGGCACAGACCTTCAATCTTCGCTCTCTCCTGCCGGAGATCCTCGAGGCCTACGCCGACTACTATCGCGAACGCGGTGACGCGCCGCACGCGGTGGAATTTTACGAGCGCTCGCTCCAGGCCTACAACGATGCTGGAGTCGACCTCGCCACACGCGAGCTCAACGAGGCACGTGCGAGCTTTGCTCTCGATCGCGGCGACACCGTCAAGGCACGGGCCCTCTGGGAATCGCTCGTTGATTCGCGTAAAAAGCTCAAAAATGAACTCGTTATCAACACCGCACGCCTAGGCGTCTGTCGAGTCGATCTGGCAGACGGCAAGACGGACAAGCTCGACAAGCGCGTAAAGGACCTGCTCGGCTTTTTTAACAAACAGAATCACTACTACGACGAGGCAAACGCCGCACTCGTGCTCGCGGAGGTCTATCAAAAGCAGGACAAGCCAAAGGAAATGGTCGAGGCCGTGATGCGGCTGCTCGACCTCGCGGCCCGTTACGATTACGACTATTGGCTAAAAAAGGCGATCCGCCGTGCTCCTGCGGTCTTCGAGTACGAGGACATCTACGAGCGCCTTCCAACGGACCTAAAAGAGGAGCTTGCCGCGGCAAAGGATATCAGGCTCGTACCGGCGGCCACGCCCGCTCTCGTTGCGGAGGAGCAGGCAAACCTCACGGACCTAACGATCAAAGTGCTTGGGCCGGTGGAGATCTTTCGCGATCCGACGATGCCCTTCGCATCGGACGCATGGACAACACGGCGTGCCCGCGACATCTTTTGCTATATCGCGACGCGCAAGCACCGCCGCGTCCCCAAGGACACATTGATCGAGGCCTTTTGGGGCGAAGAGGACCCGGCCGTTATCGAGAAGAACTTTCACCCGACGATCTCGCATATTCGCAAGGCTCTCAATTCCAATCAGCCGCTCAAGCAAAACTTCATCGTCTTTCGGGATGGAGCCTATCAGTTGAATCCGCAGTTCACGTATCTGATCGACACGGAGCAGTTCACGGAGGCGGTCCAGCAGGCGGAGAACGCTAAAAAGGATAGCGACGACGATGCGCTGCGGATATTTTTAGAAAGGGCGCACCAGCTTTATCGCGGGCCCTTTCTCGAGGGTTCGTACGATGACTGGGCCGAGGAGCAGCGGCACTTTTATGAGGAGCAGTGGGCCCGCGTCCTCAACGGTCTTGCCCGCCAGGCCGTCGCCGACAAGCAGTGGAACGCCGCTCTCAAATACTCCGCCGAGATCCTTGCACTTGACCCATACCGAGAAGATCTACATCGACTGACCTTGCGCGTTCTCGCCGCCCAAGGCAAACCCGCTGCCGTCAAAAAACACTACGACGACATGCAAAAGCTCCTCAAAACCGAACTCGGCATCGCCCCCTCAGCCGAGACGGCAAAGCTCTACAAAGAGTTGATGAAGTGAGGATCGTTTTCTCACCAACCTCCACGCCCTCGAACCCAGCGACCGTGCAAACCTCGAGGTCGACGTCATAGCCAAATACGTCGAGCGAATGATCTCCGCACTAACGCAGCCGCAATCCCGATCTTGGCTACAAAAAGAAAAGCCGCCCTTCCGAGCGGCTGGATAGAATGGTTGTGAGTCGGGTGTTAGACCTCAGTCGTTCGAGAATCGCAGAAACGCAGGTCTGACCCTGTTCCTTCCTTTTTTTCTCCCATTTTTCTCACGGTTTCTCTTTAGGTCATTTTCACATTCCTCACGAATATGAAACGTAGTACGACGTACGTGAGCAAGAAGAATGCGACGAATTGAAGACGAAGGAAAACTTGATCTGCGATCATGATCTCGACATGCCTTCGCCAGAAATCGTCTTGATGTGCCGATATATACCACCAGTCGGAATAAACACCGTAGGCCAGATCGAAGGCGAGGTAGTAGATGCACGAGCCGATAAACAAAGACAATACGACAGCATGACGGCCGATGCCCGACTCTCTCCGCGCCAGCAGAAGATACGGAATCGCATAGCAAAGTAAGGCAGCGGCTTCTTTAAATAGCTCTTTCCACGTTATTCCTGGCCCCTCTCCGAAGGTTAGAATCCAGAAAAAAAGAGTCATTTCGATTGCGGCGAGTAAGAAGCTCAAGACCACCGCAGTTTTTTTGTCCATAAATCCCCTATTTGCAGATGTTCCCCCTTGTCCATCTCTCGATATCAAAAAGCCGTTCAGTGAAGGTCAGAAAGAAAGGGGTCAGGCCTGCGATTCTGCGATTCTCCACGTCAGCTAGAATATCGCAATATCGCAGGCCGGACCCCATCTTCCCCGTAAACAGAAGGGCCGCTATTCAGCGGCCCTTCTTCTTGTCTAATTGCACGTGGTGATCAGGATCTAGTCAACAAACTCGACCTTGACCTTTTCGGGGATGATGCCGGCTTTGTAGCCTTCGTCGAGGAGGCGTTTGACGGCTTTGCGGCCGCGGTCGCCGTAGTCTAGCGTGAGGTCGTTGACCCACATCGCGACGAAACGATCCGCAAGTGCGGGATCCATGTCGCGGGCAAACTGCATCGCATAGGCGAGAGCGTCCTCACGGTTGTCGAGCGAGTATTGGATCGAGCTGTGGAGATGGCCGGAAACCTCGCGCATGAGGTCGGGGCCCAGCTCGCGTTTGATAACGTTCCCACCCATCGGTAGCGGCAGATCGGTCTTACCAAACCACCATTCGCCAAGATCGAGCACCTTGTGGAGGCCCATCTGGTTGTAAAAAAGCTGCCCTTCGTGAATCAGCAAACCGGCGTCGGCCTCGCCGGCCTTGACCGCATCGATGATCTTGTCGAACGGGACGACGACATGCTCAAAGTCATTGTTGTAGATCCGCAATGCGAGGTACGCGCTCGTGAGTTCGCCCGGAACCGCGATCTTCATCTCGCCGATCTCCGACGCCTCGCGAGGCTCGCGTGAGACCACGATCGGACCGTACTTGTCACCTATCGAAGCGCCGTGCGGCAAGAGGGCGTACTTGTCCGCGACGTATGCGTACGCGTGGAACGAGATCGCAGTCACGTCGTAGACGCCATTCTTCGCGTCTTCGTTAAGCGTCTGGATGTCCTTGAGCGTGTGTTCGAATTTGAGCCCATCGGTCTCGAGCTTGTGCGTCGCGAGCCCGTAAAACATAAACGCATCGTCCGAGTCGGGGGAGTGTGCGACGGTAATAGTGCGTGGATCGGGAGTTTGTTCAGCCTTGGCGGTCATACTTCAGGTGAGCGAGTAGTAAACGCTCGTGTCGTAGCGTACCTCTATTCTATCGGCCACAGCGTGTTTGGCAAATATGTGCCTAAGCTGCTCGACCATCTGCGCATAAGCAGGGTCATCCTTTGACGGAATGTACGAGGACGAGGACATCCGCCCCTGCAGATCATCAAAGTTGTAGAGCTTGTTGTTTGCAAACACATTACTGCCGTATTGGCCCTCAAAAAAACTCTCGAGCTCGCCTGACTGAATGTTCTCGTGCCGCACCGTGTTGTAATCCGTAGACCACTTGACCAGCAGCGCCTCATACTCTCGGTGAAACTCGTTAGAGTCGAGATGACGCTCATTCCACATCAGCACAATTCGGCCGTTGGGCCGCAGGATCCGTTTAAACTCCGCTCGCGTGGGCTCTGGTTCAAACCAGTGAAACGCCTGTGCCGCAACAACAAAGTCGAGGCTCTCGTCCTGCAGCGTCGTCCGGTCCGAGCGGCCGTCCACTATAGAGAAATTATCGTAGCTCGCAAGATACCCCTTCGCCGCCTCGCGCATGGCCTCGTTCGGCTCGACGCCGATAACGCGGTTGCCGTTCTCGAGGAACATCTTTGACGATATCCCCGGCCCGCAGCCCACATCGGCGATGATCGACTCCCTTGTCAGACCGCATTCCTCTGTTAAGAAGTCCACGATCTCGCGCGGGTAATCCGGGCGATACTTAACGTAATCGGCTACGCGGTTTGAGAAACGGGTGACTGAGTCCGACATAATCAGTTTTTAACGCAAAGCGGCAAAGGGCAAAGACGCAGAGACAAGAACTCTTGGGTGGTAGCGTCTTCGCGTTCCTTGCGTCTTTGCGGTGAGGGTCAAACTTCCTCTCCCGTCCACGTCGTCTTGCTCGAGTGCGGGATATCGAATTGATCGAGTATCCGGTAGCACAAATGCTGCACCAGATCGTCTATAGTCTGCGGGCGGTGATAAAAACCGGGGCTTGCGGGCAGGATGCGTGCACCGGCCCGAGTAAGCCGCAACATGTTTTCGAGATGAATCGCGTTATATGGCGTCTCGCGAGGCACGATGATGAGTCTGCGGCCCTCTTTTAGGCAAACGTCGGCCGCACGGTGGATCAGATTCGTCCCCGCTCCGGACGCGATCGCACCGATCGTTGCCATCGAGCACGGAATGACGATCATTCCTGCCTGCTTGTTCGACCCTGATGAGGGCTTTGCCGCGAGATTATCGAGCCGCCAGTAGCGGATCAGCTTTGACGACGCCTTGAGCCCAAGCCATTCGTTGAGCTTCGAATTATTCGGATCCCGGAGATTCACCCCAAGCTCGACTTGGGCTACCGTGATAGCGGTGTCCGAGATGATCAGGTTGATCGTCTCAACCACGCCGCTCGCTGCGAGAAGTTTGAGCGTCCGCTCGGCGTAGATCGTGCCCGACGCACCGGTTATCGCGACAGTCAATTCCATACGAAACGTAAATTCTAACGTCTGCAAGCGGACTTACGGTAATTACCCCGATAATGTATCGTGCAACTGACGGCCTGGGGCACCGACTCAAAACAAGGTATGAAAATAGCAAGGTGGGCGATCCTCATCACATCTTTGGTCTGCGGTGTCTCCGCTGCCGCGTTCGCACAAACGGGCAAGGAGCCTGTCATCATAATCCCGGGTCTTGAGGGCACGGAGCTTATGCAGCGGGACGGCACGCACGCGTGGTTCAGCGTCCGCCGCGCGAATGACGATGATCTAAGACTGCCGATCACGTCCCCCGTCTTCTCACGCGACCACGACTCGCTAAAGGTCGGCGACATCATCCGAAAGGTCGATCTAAAGATCCTTCCTGACATCGAGGTCTACCAGGGCGTCGTCGATGCTCTCGAGTCGAAAGGCTACACAGAGGCTACGTGGGCTAACCCAAAGGCGACCGACGTCTTTTACGTCTTCCCCTACGACTGGCGACGAGACAACGTCGAGAACGCACAACTCCTGATGCGGCGAATTCAGGCGGTGAAGTTGCGCCTTCGTAAGCCAAACCTGAAGTTCGACATCATCGCCCATTCAATGGGCGGTCTCATTGCGCGATACGCGGCGATGTACGGCTCCGCCGACCTGCCAGTCGGCAATCCGGTGCCTACGTGGGCCGGCGCCTCAAGCATCAACAAGCTGATGTTGTTTGGCACCCCAAACGAAGGCTCATTCGTCGCGTTTGACGCTTTGTTGAATGGCGAGCCTCTCATTCTGGGGCACAAGCTGCCGCTCGTGGATGACTTTCGCGCCGAGGATATCTTCACGCTGCCGTCGATTTATCAGTTGCTGCCCCACCAGGCAAACGCGAGGTTTTTGGACGACGATCTGAAGCCCGTACAGGTCGATCTATACAACCCTGACACGTGGTTCAAGTACGGATGGGGCGCTCTGGCAGACGATAAGTTCCTATCAAAACTCAAAGACGCCGCCGCGATCGCAAAGACGAATCCGGACATAAAGCCAAAGTCATTCACAAAAGGCAATCTTGACGATCGTCTGATCTCGCAAACCACCTACGCACAGGCGAAGGCCTTCTTTGTCGCCGCCTTACTCCGTGCCAAACGCTTCACCGCGGCCCTCGATGCTCCATCCAAAAGCAGCCTGTCGCGATGTACATCTACGGCGGTAACTGCACCGACACCGTAGACGGAGCGATCCTTCTAAAGGGTCAGAGGGACGGCGACTGGGACACTGTCGTCACGGCAAAGGACACCGACGTCGCTGATCTCATCATTGACAACATCAATGCGGCATTGGATGCCAATTTTAGTTTTAAAATATCTAGCAGTATCAGAGCTAGGTATTACGCCAGTGTAATTATTGTC